>JAAYZO010000826.1 GCA_012514865.1 Lentisphaerota bacterium
AGTACTGGCAGCAGGACAAGCTCAAGAGTCACGGCCTGGCACCCCGCCGGCTGGAGAACGACGTAGGCGAGATGCGGCGCGTCCTCAATGCCTTCCTGCAGCTCATGGACCACGACTCGTCTGACAGTCCTATCGTGGCGGCGACCAACAGCCCGCGGCTCCTGGATCGTGCCCTCTTTCGACGTTTCGACGACGTGCTGTACTACGAGCTTCCGGACGATGCAGCGCGCCGCCGCCTGATGGAGAACGTGCTGGGGACCTACCTTCCGTCGCGCCTGCCATGGGCCGCCCTGGGCAAGGAGAGCGACGGCCTCAGCCATGCCGAGATCGACAGTGCCTGCCGCGATGCCGTGAAGCAGGCGATCCTGGAGGATCAGGACAAGGTCCAGGCCGAGTCACTGCGGCAGATGCTGGGAGAACGTAGAGCGGCCCATGGGGAGCGGTAGCAGTCCGCTCACGTCAGAGTATGATAGTCAGCGGCGGGCGGGGTAGTCCCGATGTGACAGGTGCTGGTGCCGAGATGAATCAGGCTGAGGCCATCGAATTCGTGATGCGCGGGCAGGTGGACGGCGTGGAGATCACGCCTCGCACCATCGGTCTGTCGCAGTTCAACGAGTTCAACCAGCAGGCAGAGGCGTTTCTGGCGGGATCTGAGCGGTTGGCGCTCGGGAAAGCACACGTTGAGATCCTTGAAGGGTCCTACAGACTGCGCGTCCTGCTGCCCGTGATAGCGCTGGCGGCAGTGGAGCCCGACCTGCGGCTCCTGGCGCGGGAAGACGCGCTGGGCGAGATCGACTCGAAGCGGGCCGAGATCGTGACCCGCTGGCAGACCCGTTCCAAGGCGGCCGAGGCGTTGTCGTACGAGATCCGGCCTGGGACCGCCGCCCTGCCTGCGGTGTGCATCTCGAAGGCGAGTGACTACCATGTTGGCGAGGTCAGCCCTTGGGTGGCGGTCGAGAAGTACCTCCTAGGCACGGTGGTGGACATGGGGGGGGCGCAGAAGGCCAATGTCCACGTTCGCCTTGACGACACGGGCCGCGTCGTCAAGATCGGCGCGTCACAGGGGTACCTGCACGACCAGCGGGAGAACCGGCTGTACCACAAGATCCTGGTCCACGTACGCGCCGAACAGCACCATCGCACCAGCGACCTGCGCAACCTGCAGATGATCGGGTTCGTCGACTACCAGCCTGTCTACGACGAAGCCGCTCTGGACCGCTTTGCTGCCCAGGGCAAGGAAGCCTGGCGCGACGTCGCCGACGCGGTAGCGTGGGTGCGGGAACTGCGGGGAGGCGAGTGATGGGAACCGGCGTTGTCCTGGACACCAGTTACCTGATCACGCTGGCCAACCCCGCCCGGGAAAACCACGACATCGCGCGCCGGTACTGGCGCCACTTCATGGACAGCCAGACACCGGTGTTCCTGCCCACGATCGTCGTGTCCGAGTTCTATGTCCGCCAGGAGATTCCTCCCGACATTCTGCGCTGCTGCGTCGTGCTGCCGTTCAACTGGGACGATGCCCGCAAGGCAGCCGAACTTGGTTTCGACCAGCTCAAGTCCAAGACGGAATCACGGGACGCCTTGAAGGATGACGTGAAGATCATCGCTCAGGCGGCAGTCTGCGGCGCGGGCTACCTGATCACCGACGACGTACGGACCATGTACTTGAGCGCAGAGGCCCTGAGAACCGCAGGCAAGGTGCAGTTCGCAGCGATCAAGCTCGAGGGCGGCTTTGACCGCGCTGCCTTTGAGAAGGGCCAAGGGTGCTTCAACGGCCTGCTCGATGAGACCGAAGCCGAGGGGGATGTCTGATCCGGGCGATGACAAACCTCGCGCCAAGAGAGAGTGCGGGGTGCGGACGTCCGCCGAGTACGAGGCGCTCCTGGCCGCCTACGAGCGCGGCGGCTTGCCCAAGCAGACTGAGGCACTTGCCGCCCTACAGGGCTGGATCGAGGCCGGGGAGATCGTGGTGCTGACCTGCTTCGAGCGCGACCCGAAGTGTTGTCACCGCCACTGTGTGGCCCGGGCGCTGCAGGACCGCTGCGGGGGCAGCTTGGCAGTCGTGCACCTGTAGGGGCGTTCTCACATGGCCTACACCGACATCAACAGCGAGGACCGGCTGGTGCAGGCGACGTTTGCCGGCCATCTTCGCGATCGGCTGGGCTGGGAGACGGCCTACGCCTGGAACGCGGAGGGGTTCGGCGCCCCGCCGGCCGGGCCGCGGCCCCGTCTGGTGGGCGAGGTCGCCGCGGGCGCGCCTGTGCTCTTGGGGCGGCAGTCGCCCCGTGAGGCGGTGCTGACGTGGGATCTGCGGACAGCGCTGGCGCGGCTCAATCCGCACCTGCCCGCGTCGGCCCTGGCCGATGCGGCTGCGACGCTGACCCGGCACGATATCTCGCGCACGCTCATGCAGCACAATCAGGAGTTCCACGGCTACATCCGCGACGGCGTGCCGGTGCGCTACCGCGATGCTCAGGGGCAGTGGCGCGACGCCCGGGCCCGGATCATCGACTTCCAGAATGGCACGGGAGCCGACGGACAGCCGAACAACCGCTTCCTGGCGGTGCGGGAGCTTAAGCTGACCGGACTGCGGACGCCGAACTACAACCGCCGGGCCGACCTGGTGTGTTTCGTCAACGGCCTGCCGCTGGTCTTCATCGAGCTGAAAGCGATCTACAGGGACATTCGCGCCGGCTTCGATGGCAATCTGCGCGACTACCTCGACGAGCACGTCATCGCCCACGCCTTCCACCACAATGCGCTGCTCGTCGTCAGCAACGGCCACGAGGCGCGCTACGGCTCGATCACCAGTCAGTGGGAGCACTTCGCCGAGTGGAAGCGCCTGGACGAGCGGGACCAGGGCAGCGTTGCGGCGGAGGTCCTGCTCAACGGCATGTTGGCGCATGATCGGCTCCTGGATCTGGTGGAGAACTTCGTCCTCTTCGACAGCAGCAAGCCGGGTGCAACACGGAAGATCGTCGCCCGGAATCACCAGGTGCTGGGGGTCAACGCCGCGGTGCAGTCGGTGTGCTACCAGGAGGAACTCAAACGGCAGTACCCGCCGGAGCGGCGCCTGTCCTACCGCGTGATCGAGCTGTCGCCGCGCGAATCCACGAATGAGGAACTGCCGGAGCACGGGCCGGCAGCGGGTCTCGCGGAGCCGGCGCGGACGGTGGAACTGGTCGAGGCGGTGCATCCCGACCTAGGCAAACTCGGCGTGTTCTGGCATACGCAGGGCAGCGGCAAGTCGTACTCGATGGCGTTCTTTGCCGAGAAGGTGCGGCGGCGGGTCTCGGCTCGGTTCACCTTCGTGCTGATGACCGACCGCGACGATCTCGACAGCCAGATCTACCGCACCTTCATCGGCTGTGGTGTTGCCGACGAGTCGACGCCCCGTGCCGCCAGCGGGGAGGATCTGAAGCGCATCCTGCAGGGGAACCACCGGTACGTCTTCAGCCTGATTCACAAGTTCAACCAGGATGTCGACCCCAAGGCGCCCTACAGCACGCGTGACGACCTCATCGTCATCTCTGACGAGGCGCACCGCACCCAGGCCGGCAAGCTGGCGCGCAACATGCGCCTGGCGTTGCCCAACGCGGCCTTCATCGGCTTCACCGGGACGCCGCTCTTTCAGCACGATCATCTCACGCGGCGCATTTTCGGTTCCTACGTGTCGCGCTATGACTTCAAGCGCTCGGAGGAGGACGGCGCGACGACGCGGCTGGTCTACGAGAACCGCGGCGAGAAGCTCGGCCTGGCACGGCTGGACCTCAACGACCGTATCGCGGAGGCCGTGGCCCGGGCCGAGCTGGACCCGGACAAGGAGGCGCTGATCGAGAAGCTCCTCGGTCAGGACTACGAGGTGATCACTGCGGACGACCGTCTCGACCGGATCGCTGACGACTTTGTGGAGCACTGCGCGGCGCGCTGGGAGTCGGGCAAGTGCATGTTGGTCTGCATCGACAAGATCACCTGCGGTCGCATGTACCAGCGCATCGCGCCGCGCTGGCAGGGCAAGCTGGCGGCACTGCAGGCGCAGGTCTGGGCAGGGGAGGCGCAACTCCAGGCCGCCACCGACGATGACCAGCGTGCGGAGGTGCACAGAGCCCTCACCCGCCTGCGCGGGCAGGCTGCCTGGATGGCCGACACCCTGATCCAGATCATCGTGAGCGAGGGCCAAGGCGAGGTTGCCGACTTCGCCCGATGGGGGGTTGACATCATTCCGCACCGCGCTCTGATGAAGCGTGGCTTCGAGGTCACCGATCCCTCCACCGGCCAGGCGCAGTCGCTCGATGTCGACACGGCATTCAAGGACCCGCAGCACCCCTTCCGTGTCGCCATCGTCTGCGCCATGTGGCTCACCGGGTTCGATGTCGAGTGCCTGTCGACCCTCTACATCGACAAGCCGATGAAGGCGCACACGCTCATGCAGGCGATTGCCCGGGCTAACCGCGTCTACCCGGGCAAGGACTTCGGGCTGATCGTTGACTACAACGGCGTTCTGAAGAGCCTGCGGGCAGCGCTGGCGCAGTACGCCCTGGGCGACGACGATGGCGCCGCCGGGGAGGACGTCCTTGAGCCGCTCGAGGACCGCGTGCGGGCATTCCTCGAGGCCATTGAGGCGACCGAGCTTCACCTGCGCGGCCTTGGTTTCGAGCCCGGCCGGCTGCAGGGCCTCACGGGTTTCGCGCGCATCCAGGCCCTGGCCGACGGCGCCGAGGCTGTGGCCGGCTCGTGTGGCGAGGACCGGCGCCGGTTTGGCATCCTTGCCCGACTGGTCTTTGCGCGATCGCGGGCGCTGGCCATGGAGCCGGCCGCCTTCACGTACGCCGAGCGTCACGACACGATCGAAGCCATCTACAAGAGGCTCAATGAGCGGCGTGACGCTGCCGACGTCACCGAGCTGCTGCAGGAGCTGCAGCGGATCGTGAATGAGGCCATCCGGGCGCAGATCCCGGACGGCACCGCAACCGAGGATGGGGCAGGACGCTACTACGACCTCAGCCGGGTCGACCTGAGACGACTTCGAGACGAATTCGCCAACCAGGTCAGGCGCAAAGCGACGGTGCTGGCAGATATTGCGCAGATCGTTGAGGCAAGGCTTGAGCAGATGCTGGCGCGCAATCCTGCCCGCATGGACTACTACAAGCGCTACCAGGAGATCATCGCGGACTACAACCGGGAGAAGGACCGGGTCACCATCGAGACGACGTTTGCCAGGCTCATGGACTTGATGCAGGGCCTGGACGCAGAACAGCGCCGCGCCGCCGAGGAAGGCCTGAGCGAGGCGGAACTGGCCCTGTTCGATCTGCTGACGAAGCCCGAGCTGTCAAAGCGTGACCGTGAGCGGGTGAAGCAGGCCAGCCAGAGCCTTCTGGCCGCCGTCCGCGATGCGATCGCACCGCTGGAACGCTGGACAGAGAAAGAGCAGACCAAGGCCATCGTTCAGACCGGCATCCTTGACCACGTGTTCGCGCTGCTTCCCGCGCCGCTCTACACGCCCGATGAGAAGCAGGCGGTCGCGGCGCGGGTGTACCAGCATGTCTGGGAGCAGAGTGTCGCCGGACGGCTGGCAGGCGATGCGGCGGCGTGACAGCGCTCCGGGCGGGGGCTTTTGCGAGCGGTTGCGGGGGGGGGCATGGTGTGGTACGGTGACACCCCGTTATTAATGGATGTCGGGGAAGGCGCGGTGGTGCAGGTCTGACGGGGGCCGGGGCATGGGCGGCGCGTCTTC
>JAAYZO010000827.1 GCA_012514865.1 Lentisphaerota bacterium
CGCGACCTGCCACGGCCCGATGGTGGCCTCGCTCATGTTCTCGTAGAGCTTCGGCAGTTCAACGATGACGGTCTCGCTCATGGTCTTCCCTCGGCGATGTTGGCGGCGGCCATGGTCGCGCGTCTCAGTCCAGGTGCGCCAGGACCTCCGGGTTGAGCAGGCTCATGGCGCCGAAACGGCCCGCGCCGGCGTGGCGCAGGTTCGCCAGGCAGGCCAGCGCCACCCGGGCACAGGCTTCGTGTGTACTGGAACTGACGTGCGGTGTGAGCAGGACATTGGCCAGCCGCCGCAGATCCTTGTCGGGCCGGCGCGGCACGTAGGGCTCGGTCTCGAAGACGTCCAGGCCGGCGCCGCGCAGGTGGCCGCCGGCCAGGGCATCGTAGAGAGCCACCTCGTCCACAACCGCGCCGCGGGCCGTGTTAATAAGGATGGCGCCGGGGCGCATCTGGGCGATGGCCGCGGCATTGATGAGGTGGCGCGTGTCGGCGTGCGCCGGGACGTGCAGGCTGACGACGTCGGCGGCCCGCACCGCTTCGCCGAAGTTGGTGGTGACCTCCTCGACGCCCCAGTCGCGGCGCAGCTCGTCGACGTCGCGGAGGCGCGGCCCCATGGCCACGACGCCCATGCCGAAGCCCATGGCGGCACAGCGCGCCACCCGTCGGCCGATGGCGCCGGCGCCGATCACCGCCAGGCGCCGGCCGCGCAGCTCCAGGCCCTGCACCGGCGACCAGGCGTGGCGGTCCATACTCCGCACAAAGCCGGCCAGGCTTCGGCAGACGCCCAGAAGCAGGACCATGGCGTGCTCCGCGACGGCGTCCTCGAGCACCCCCGGCGTGTTGACCACCAGGAGGCCGGCGGCGCTGGCGCGGGCCTTGTCGATGCCGTCGTGGCCCACCCCGAACCGCGCGATCACGCCGCCGCGCGGCAGGGCCGCGTAGAGCGGCCCGGTGTAGGGCTCGACCCCGAGCACGACCGCCCGCGCCCCCTCCGCCGCGACCGCCGCCGCGACGGCCGCCTCAGGCGGCGCCGCGACCACGACGCGCCAATCCGCGACCTGGTCGAAGATGGCCTTGGCCTTGGCGTACTCGGGCTCGGTGATGACGACCGTCTGCGGACTCATGCGTCGGCCTTCTCCGGCACCTCGTCGGCGCGCCTCTCCGGCGGCACCTCGAGGCTGATGCGGCCGAGGCGGCCCTCACGGAAGTCCTTGAGGGCGGCCGTGGCGCTGCGCTCGTGGTCGATGCGGCCGCCCGCCTGCAGCAGCCCGCGCCGGCGCGCCACCGCGGCGATGAAGTCGGCATAGGTCGTCGGCGCGGCCTCGAGGCCGTAGCGCGACCATGCCGCCGATGCCTCCGGCTGGCGTGACAGCACCACCCAGAGGAACTCGGCCAGGAGTTCGATGCCGATCACCTCGTCGCGAATGCAGCCGGCCAGGGCCAGGCGCAGCTCGTGCTCCTTGTCGGCAATCTTCGGCCAGAGCACCCCGGGGGTGTCGAGCAGCTCCATGTCCTCCCGCAGTGTCACCCATTGGTTCTGGCGGGTGACGCCGGGCTTGGGGCCGACCTGGGCCCGCCGCCCGGCGCTCATGGCGTTGATCAGGGTCGACTTGCCGACATTCGGCACCCCGGCGATCATCACCCGCAGCGGACGCGTGCGCGCCAGGCGGGCGCCGCGCTCGGTGCGTGCCGCCTCGGCGAGCTGCCGCCACGACGCCAGGAGCCGCGCCGGGTCACCCAGGCCCTGGGCCTCGACCAGGAAGACACGCTCGCCGGCGGCCTCGAGGTACGCCTGCCAGCGCCGCGATACGCGCGGGTCCGCCAGGTCGGCCTTGTTCAACAGCAGCACCGCCGGACGGCTCTGCAACATCTCGCGGAAACGCGGATTGCGCGACGAGGCCGGGGCGCGGGCGTCGACGACCTCGATGACGAGGTCGACCAGACGCAGGACCTCCTGCATGGCCCGGCCGGCCTTGAGCATGTGCCCCGGGTACCAGCCGCTCAGAGACAGGACGTTGAAGGGTGACTCAGTCATCCGCGACCTCGCCCCCCGCCGCCGCGAAGCCGGTCGGCTCGAAGAGGCGGCTCTCGGCCGGCAGCGTGTCGACGGCGCCGCGCTCGACCACGATGCGCCAGCCCAGGCCGAGCTGCTGACGCGTCCACACCGAGACCGCCAGAAGGGCATCCATGTCCCAGTGCGCCTGCGGCGCGCCGCGGCGCTGGCAGTGCGCCGGATCCCAGCACAGCCCCGGCTCCAGGCCGCACAGCACCAGCGTGCCTTCCGGACCGAGCGCCGCCACCTGCCGGATGATACGCCGGAAGGCCTTCTGGACCGCGACGCTCTCCCAGCACAGGCCGCCGTCGCGGCGCTCGCCTGCGACATCGCCCGGGGTCGCGGCACGGCGCGCCTGCGGCGGCGCCGGCCAGTCACGCAGATCCAGCCGCAACGCCGGCGACGCGGCCGTGCCGGCGGCAGCGCGCACCATCGCCTCGCCACGCGCGCTGAAGGACACCGGGACGGCCTCGGGCACCGCCGCCGCCGCCGCGTCGCCGCGCCGGCCCTTGGGGCCCTCCCAGGCGAGGTACCAGGTCAGACGGTAGATCCGCGCCACCGGCGAGACCTCGGCGCAGGTCATCAGCGGCTCTCGCTCGAGGCGCAGGCCGCCGGGCTCGAGGCGCAGCTTGTAGTTGCCGGCTTCGGGACCGAAGCCGAAGTTCTGCTCCCAGCGCCAGACATCCCCGCCGGTGCCGACCTCGACCCGTACGCCGTCGTCGCGCTCGAAGACCAGCCGCAGCGGCGGGCGGTGCCAGTGGCCGATCATGCCCGACGCCGGCGCCTCGGCCGGGATGTCCTGCCAGCCGCCCTGGCGGCCCTCGGCGAGGTGCAGCGCCGGCGGCAGGCAGTAGAAACGCCGCCAGCGGCCCGGCAGGGTGAACCCGCCGAGGCCCAGATGACGGCGCACGATGGAGCCCGGCGGGAACTGCACGTCGGTGACGACGCGGACGTGGTTGACCGCGTAGCGCAGGGCCTGCTTCACCGAGATGCCGGCCCCGAAGGGATAGCGCCCGGTGGTCTCGACGGTGGCCACGCCGCCCTTGCAGGCGACGCGGAAACGCTCGCTCAGGGCCAGGTCGGCGCCGAGGTCGTCGACATAGAAGGTGACGTCACGCAGCCAGGGCTCGCCCTGGCCATCGCACAGCTCGAAGGGCCCATCGGCGCGGCTGGCGTCATGGCGCGCCAGCCAGTCGCCCTGGGCCGGCCGGATGTCGCGGAGGGTCGGCGTGGTAGTATCCATGTCAGGCCAGCCGCTCGATGGTCTCGTCGATCGGCTTGCGACTCTGCTCGGCGGGCTCTTCGGCGGCATAGCCGAGCGGCGTCAGGGCCACGACCTCCCAGCACTCCGGCAGGCGCAGCGCCTGCCGCGCCGCCTGCTGGTCAAAGGCGCAGATCCAGCACGTCCCCAGGCCCTCGGCCGCCGCCGCCAGGA
>JAAYZO010000828.1 GCA_012514865.1 Lentisphaerota bacterium
ATCGTCGAGGCGATGGAGAACGGCGCCCTCGAGCGCACCCCCGTCCTCGAGGAGTACGCCGCGCAGTACGCCGAGCTCTGCCTGGACATCGTCACGCGCCTGCAGCGCTGCGCCGACTACCTCGAGCGCGGCATGCGTTCCGAGGCCGTGCACGAGGCGACCAGCCCGCCGGCCCTCCTCGATCTCGTCGAGGTCGTGCGCTTCCCCGAACTGCGCAAGTGGGGCAATGTCGTGGTCGACCTCGACCTGACCTCATTCCCGCAGATCCCGATGGAGATCGTCGAGCGCCTGCGCCAGGAGTGCGCCACCGAGGAGGGCCTCGCGCCGCTCCTCAAGGAGTACCGCCGGCTCGTCTACCAGGGCGACCGCGCCAACAGCATCCGCGTCCTGCGCGAGCTGCGCCAGCGCGATCCGCTCAACCCGAGCTGGCCACAGAACCTCAAGCCCCTCGAAGAGGCGACCCTGCCGGGCATCCTGCGCGAGGTCGATGCGGCCCTCGCCGCCCAGGACCGCCGGCGCCTCCGCGAACTCGACCAGGAGCTCCGCCACCCGCAGCGCGCCGCGCCGGTGCCGGCCGAGGTCCTCAGTCGCGTCAGCGACGCCCTCCTGGCCGAGCGCCGTGCCAGCACCCGCCTGGCGGCCACCGAGATCGCCCAGCGCCTGCGGGCCGCCCTCGGCCGGGATGACCCGTCCGGCCTGGCCGAGGGCCTTGCCGCCTGGGATGCCCTCGCCGCCGAGGAGGGCTTCGACCCGGATGCGCGCGCCCGCGCCACGGCCGACGAGGCCCGCGCCAGCCACGCGGCCTGGACCCAGGAGCAGGCCGCCGCCGCGGCCTTCGCCGCCGGCCTGGATGAGCTGCGCGGACTGCTTCGGCAGGAGCGCCCGGCCGAGGCCGCCATCCGGCAGCACCTCGAGGCGCTTCGCCAGACCGGCCGGAGCGTACCGGATGAGGTCCGCGACGCCGTCCGCGAGGCCCTCGCTGCCGGGGTGCGCCGTCGGGCGCGCCGGCGGCGCCTGGCCGGCGCGGTCGTGGCGGCGGCGGTCCTCGTGATCCTGGCCGGTACCGGCGTGACCCTCTGGCGCCTGCAGGTGGCACGCTCCCGGCGGCTCCTGCTGACCGAGATGAGCGCCCAGCTCGAGGCGCGTGAGTTCGACCGCCTCAAGGCCGCCCTCGAGGCCCTGCGCCAGCGCGACCCCGCCTTCTACGGCTCGGCCGAGGTCCGCCACCTCGCCACCTCCACCGAGGAGGCCCTGCGCCGTAAGGCCGACCTCGATCGGCAGTTCCAGGCGGCCATGGCCCAGCTCAGTCGCCTGCGCGACGGCGGCTACCAGGCCTCCGACGAGGCCATCCAGGCCCTCCTCGCCGAGGCCCGCCAGGTCGCCCCGGACGAGCCGGCCGACCGCGCCGTCGGCGCCTGGCAACAGTCCTGGGATGACTGGCGCCGACGCCGCCGGGCCGAGGCCGAGGACCACCTCAACCGCACCATCGCCCTGGCCCGCCGCTGGCTGGACGAGCGCCGTCAGAGGCCCTTCCCGACCTTCGCCGACGAAGAGCGCGCCCTGGCCCAGGTCGAGCCGGCCTGGCGCGAGGCCGGCACCGCCCTGGCCGGCGCCGGTACGGAGGTCGCGACCGCCTTCACCGCCGTCGGCGTCGAACTGGACGCCTGGCGCCGTGACCTCGACCAGCGTCGCGGCAGCGCCCGCGAGGCCGAGGAGCGCCAGCAGGCCCTGCGCACCGAAATCGCCCGGGCCCTGCCGGACCTCCGACACTACCGTACCCTCCTCGAGCAGTTCGTCCGCGACTTCCCCAGCGCCGCCGAGGTGCCGGCCTACCAGCGCGTCCTCAACCACCTCGACGCCTGGACCAGGGTCGAGGCCCTCAGCGCCTTCCAACTGCCCCGGCTGCCCCCCGGACGCGACGGCGAACGGCGCCTGCGCGAGACCGCCGCCGCCGAGCTCGTGCAGGGCTCGGTCTGGGAGGCCGACCTGAAGGCCGCCGTGACCTGCCTCGACCTCAACGAGGCCGCCCGGCAGCGCCTGCCGAGCCTGGCGGTGACCACCGACGACAGCCTCCGCCTCCTGGTGACTCGCTACCGGGCCGTCGGCAGCGAGGCCTGGCGGTCGCTCTACCACCCGAAGCCCCTCCTGAGCCGGAAGGACACCGACGCCCAGGGCGAGTTCATCCTCTACTGGGGCCAGGTCTACTACAGCGAGGCCGACGACCACATCCCGGTGCTGATGCACACCAGCAAGGCCTTCCCGACCGGCCTGTCAACGCGCCTCTACGAGATCCGCCAGGAGGCCCGCCTGCAGGACAACCTGGTGCCCCAGGCGCGCTGGCTCTACAGCTTCGTGGCCGAGGGCGCCGAGGCTGAGGAGGTGGACGTGCACCTGCTGCATGGCATCGAGGCGGCTCTCGGCGAGCCCGGCCTGGAGCCGGTGCCGCGCGCCTGGCTGGTCAAGCGCCTGGTGCACCTCCTGGCGGACGTCTTCGGCGATCGCCTTCCCGAGAGCCGCGTCTGGGCCGAGCACCTGCGCGACCTCGAGACCGATGTCCCGTGGATGAACCCGCGCCACCCGGCCGTGGTGGCGGCCGCCGAGCGCATCCTCCCGGCCCTGGCGGAGTTCCCGGCCGTGGCCCCCGCCGTCACCCGCGCCCAGGTCGGCCGGGCAGTGCTGGCGGCGAGCCTGAGCCGTCAGGTCGCCTGCGTGGGCTGGCTGCAGCGGCGTCCCGACGGGGCGCTGGTGCCGAGTTTCCTGGCGGCGGGCGAGGGCCCGGTGTGGGTCCTGAGTGTCGGCAACCCCGGCGTGCCGCCGAGCTTCCTGGTGGCCGGGACGCGCCTGGCCGACGGCACCATGGTCGCCAAGCCGGGCCTGGAGCGCGAGCTCTTCGAGGGCCAGGTGCTCTTCGCGCCCCGTGATGGCAAGGCCAGCCGCGACCTGGCGGCGGGCCTGATCCCGCGCGAGCTGCGCGAGCAGGTACCGCGGCCGGCCAGTTGGCCGAGCAATGACTGGGTGACGAACTGACCGCAGCACGGAGGCCGCGAACCGTCCCATGGCGTTCCGGAAGACAGTGCGGCAGGGCCTCGGGGTCGACCTCGGTACGTCGGCCTTCAAGAGCGTCGTGGTCGGCCTGCAGCAGGGCGTCCCGGTGGTGCAGCGCTGCCACCGCCTGGCGACGCGCGACGAGGGTATTCTGAACGAGGCGGACCTCTACGCCTCGGTGTCGGCCTGGCTGGAACAGACGCGCTGCCGTGGCCTGCCGGTGGCGGTCGGCCTGCCGCAGTACCTGAGCACGACCCAGATCATCGACTTCCCGGCCAACGTCGACGCCGAGGGCCTCGATGAGATGGTCGACTTCGAGACCGGCCAGCTCGCCGGGCTCTCGGACGAGGGCTTCGTGCACGGCTACCACGTCCTGCCCGCCGGCTTCGGTCGCCGCAACCCGGTCCTGGTCGGCATCTGCCGCGAGTCGGTCGTGCGTGAGCGCATGACCGCGCTCCTGCAGGCCGGCATACGGGTACCGCATCTGGCGATGTCCGGCATCGCCGCCACCAACAGCCTCCTGCAGCTCCACGGCGACAGCCTGCCGGAGCAGGACCCCGTCCTGCTGGTGGACATCGGCCGCGAGAGTTCGACCGCGGTGATCCTGGCGGCGCGCCAGCCGGTCTTCGTCGGCAGCCTGCTCTTCGGCGGCGAGAAGTTCCTCCAGGCGGTGTCCGAGCGCGAGGGCCTCGCCGCCGCGGCCGCCGAGGCACGCCTGCGCGAGGTCGACGTCATGGCGGAGTCGCCGCGCTCGCCGCTGACCCTGGCCATGCGCAAGCTCCTCGCCGAGATGGAGGACGTGGTGGCGCACTGGCGCGACCAGGAGCGCGCCGAGCTGAACCAGCGGCCCCTGGCCGGAGTGTGGGTCTGCGGCGGCGCCGCCGGCCTCGGCGGCCTCACGGCCTGGCTCGGCGAGACCCTCGGCTGCACCGTCCAGACCTTCGGGCCGACGGACCCGCAGAGCGCCCAGGTCCTGCCCGAGATGGCCATCGCCCACGGCCTGGCCCTGCAGGCCGCGGGGGCGGCGCCGGTGACGATCAACCTCACCCCCGACGACGTCCGCGCCGAGGCGCACCGCCAGCGCCGCTTCGGGTTCCTCGCGGCGGCCTGCGGGCTGATCCTGGCGCTGGTCGCGGGCCTCCTGGCGCGCGCCGCGCTGACCGACCGCGCCCTGCTTACGGCCGCCGCCGCCGAGAGAGTCGAACTCAACGCCTGCGAGACCCTCATCCCACGACTGGAGGAGGCCCGGCGCGCCATCGAGCGCCATGAGAATGGCCTGGTGCCGCTGGTCCAGGCCGGCAACCAGGGCCGCCGGCTGGTCGAAGCCATGGATGCCCTGGCGGCGGTCTGCGGCGAGAAGAGCTGGTTCATCTACCTCGGTGACGAGGGCAGCTACCTCGGCCGCGCCGCGACGGGCAGCAAGCCGGCGGCAGCAGGGCGGAGCGAGGCGGCCGGGGCCTTCCCCGGCGGCGAGGCCCGCCCGGTCGTCGGGGCGACGGTCCTGGCGCCGGAATTCCCGGTCAGGCACCTGGCGCACCAGGCGGTCGGCACGCCGTCACTGATCGCGGCCGGGTACACGCCGCACCATCGCGACCAGCGCTGGGAGGCTATCCGCGAGATGATCGAGAGCCTCCGCGGGGTCGGGCATTACGGGCATGTCGATCTCGTCCGCGAGGTCGAACGTGAGGCGCGCAAGGACATCTTCGCGCCCTGGGTCCAGCACCTGGTCGGCAAGTCCGACGGGCTGTTCACGCCGTTCTCGATCCGCCTGACGCTGGCCGAGCCGGCGGTGCAGCCGGTCGAGGCACCCAAGGCCGAGGCGAGCCGATGAACACACTGCGCCAACGCTATCGCCTCCTGGCCGCCGTGATGATGGTGGCGGCCGTGGGCTGCCTCCTGTTCTGGTGGCTGGCCGTGCGGCCGTACCGCCTCCAGGTCGAGGACGAGCTCCAGAGCCTCGACAAGAAGCGCACCTCGCTGCGCCAGCGCGGCTGGTCACAGGACCGCGCCGCCCTCGAGCAGCTCCTCCAGGCCCGCACCGAACGCCTCGAGGGCAGCGGCCCCGCGACGCCCGGACTGCGCCGACGCGCCGAGCAGGTCCGGCAGATCGCCTCGGCGATGTTCCAGGAGCGCATCCAGCGCGACTTCCAGACCCCCGAGGGCTTCGTCCGCCATGCCTCCAATATCGACTTCCGCGAGGCCTTCAATGCCCTGCAGCGCCGCCTCGCCGCCGAGGACATCTGGGTCGCGCCGGAGGTCCTCAAGCTCTCCGAGGAGAGCTCCAGCCCGTACACCTACCAGCTCCTGCTTCAGGTATGGACCCTGGAGCGCCTCTCGGAGGTGATTCGCGAGCATCGCCTGGAGGTCCTCACCGAGGCGCGGGTCAAGGTCCGCAGCGGCAGTGGCGACCGCGCCGCGGCGCGTCTGGCCTTCGAGCCGATCGTGGCGTACTACCTGACTCCGGACCATCCCTTGCCGTGCCTGCTGGGGATACCGGTGCGGGCGCGTCTGCGCGGTCAGCCCTCGGATGTACGCGACTTCCTGACGGCGTTGACGGCAGCGGGCGTGTTCCTGCCGCCGGTGCAGGCCGAGATCTACGCCGAGGACCCGTCGCGGCCGGTCGCGGTGGCGGCGGATGGCACCGGCGGCGGCCGGGTTGAGCTGGATGTCACCTGCAGCGCCTTCTTCGTTTTCCCGGGCGGCGATACGCCGCCGCCGCTCCGGCCGGCCGGTGCGCGGCCGGTCGCGCCGCCGGCGCGCGGCGGCGAGGCCGCGGAGGGCGCCTGAGACGGCCAGTCTCGGCATTGCCAAGCGACAGGGTGGGCCATGCGTCGAGTCCGCAAAATCCTCCAGCGCGAGTGGGAGTGCGCCCTCTGTGCGGGCGCCGCTCTGGCGCTGCTGCTCTTTGGCCTGCACTGGCTCCTGGCCGGCTCGACCCAGGTGCGCCGGCCGGCCTCGGGCCGGCTCGCGGAGCCGCCGCCGCTCCTGGGGCCGCGCGCCTTCGCCTTTGTCGAGGCCGCCGAGCCGGGCCCGGCACCGTCGCGGAATCCCTTCCTGAGCAGCGTGGCGCGCCGCGCCCCGCCGCCGCGGCCGGCACCGCCGCCGCGCCGGCCGCCGCCGGCACCGCCGGCCGAGCCCAAGCCGCCGACACCGCCGGCGACACCCCCGGCAACGCCGCCGCCCGCGCCGGCGGTCACCGTGCCGACGACGCCGCCCGCGCCGGCGCG
>JAAYZO010000829.1 GCA_012514865.1 Lentisphaerota bacterium
CTGGCTGGCTGTGCCGGGCGGGGTTCGGCTGCACGGCCTGCACCCGCTGGGTTCCTCTCGCGAATTTCAGTGGCAGTTTCCTTGTCTGTCACCTCCTTTCGCGCCGGCCTTTGCCTGGCGCGACGATTCCGATCCCGATAGCGATAGCGATTTGGATGAAAGCAGGCCCCAACCAGCGGCGGTCGGCGGCTGAGTACGACGCCGCCGGAACGATCTGGCGCCCTTTCGGGGCGGCCAGGGTGAACGCTGACGCGATCTTTGAACAGCCCTGGGCGGCGCGCCGCCCGGCCGGGTTGCCTTTTGGCCTGCGCGTCCTTACATTCCCAGCCGTGCCGCGCGCTGGGCGCCCTGCCCCGGCGGCCGACGGTCGGTCCCCTAAGCAAAGGCGTATGGCGCATGGCCTATCTGGATATTGCCTGGAAGATCCTCTTTGTGGTGATCTTCTTCGGCCTCTGCATCTTCGTGCATGAACTCGGCCACCTCCTGGTGGCGCTCTGGCGCGGCCTGCATGTCGAGCGTTTCTCGATTGGCTTCGGCAAGCCGATCTGGGGGCGGACCTACCGTGGCGTGGAGTACGTCGTCAGTTGGCTGCCCTTCGGCGGCTACGTGGCGCTGCCGCAGCTCGACCCATCGGACCAGCCCCTGACCTCGAAGGGCGAGCCCCTGCCGGTGCCCTCGGCGCTGAGCCGGGCCCTGACCGCGCTCTCCGGGCCGGTCGCCAATGTCCTCTTCGGCTTCCTCCTGGCCACCTTCACCATGTGGTACGGCGTCTACGAGCCGGCCGCGGCGAAGGAGTGCACCGTCTGGGAGGTCCCCGAGGTCCTGCCGCTGTACCAGGACGGCCTCGAGGAGGGCGACCGCATCGTCGCCATCGCCGGCGAGCCCGTGCAGGGCTCCTGGGGGAAGCTCTCGCGCCGCCTGACGCTGGCGGGCGGCCCGGTGGCGCTGCGGATCGAGCGCGACGGCGCCACGCAGGAGATCACCTACCGCCCGACGCCGAATCCGGAGTACGCCGCCGGCCTGCGCCCCGGCGACCGCATCGTCGCGGTCAACGGCAGGCCCTTCAGCAAGGGCTGGGACGAGGTGGCCGAACGCATCGTCCTGAACACCGACGAGCTGACGCTGACGGTCGAGCGCAACGGCGCCGGCCGCCAGGAGATCCGCTACACGCCGGCCCGCAATCCCCTCGTCGAGGGCCTCGGCTACCCGTTCTTCTCGGTCATCTCGCCGGTCGAGGCGGCCCAGGTCCTGCCCGGCTCCCCGGCGGCCCAGGCCGGCCTCCGGGAGGGCGACCGGCTCCTGCGCCTCGATGGCGAGGTCATCACCGACCAGGGCATGTTCATCGACACCATCCAGGCCTCGGCCGGGCGGCCGCTCGAGGTCGTGGTCGAGCGCGACGGCACCGAGCTGGCCATCGCCGGCCTGGCGGCCCGGGCCGAATCGGTCGACGGCCGCGAGGTCTACCGCATCGGCCTGGCCCTGCAGGGCTCGCGCGTCCTCAGCCACCCGAGCCCGTGGGCGCAGTTCGTCGATGTCATGGCGCGCACCAAGCGCACCCTCGGGTCGCTCCTGGCGCCGGTGCAGGGCAAGACCTCGCTGGTGAAGGTCGGCCACATGAGCGGCCCGGTCGGCATCGTCGGCCTGATCTGGACGAAGATCACCCTGGAGGGCATTCGCGGCGGCCTGTCGATCATCATCCTGGTCACCTTCAGCCTGGCGCTGTTCAACCTCCTGCCGATACCGGTCCTCGACGGCGGCCACATCCTCTACGCCCTCATCGAGATGGTCATCCGACGGCGCCTGCCCAGCCGCCTCATCGGCTTCCTGCAGACCGCCTTCGGCGTCATGCTCATCGGCCTGATGCTCTACATCACCTTCCGCGACATGCGCCGCCTGCCGAAGTTCTGGCGCGCCTTCCGTGGCGACGACGCGACCGAGCAGACCGCCCCGGCCG
Organism: Lentisphaerota bacterium; assembly: GCA_012514865.1. Taxonomy (GTDB): domain Bacteria; phylum Verrucomicrobiota; class Lentisphaeria; order Oligosphaerales; family JAFGRS01; genus JAGVUW01. The sequence continues at coordinate 1,955 of JAAYZO010000829.1, forward strand.
CGCCGCCGCCCGCGACTGCGCCGGAGCGCCCCGCGGTGGCGCCGCCAGTGCCGGAAACGCCTGCGGTGGAGTAGGGGCGACGACCATGCCTGCATTGAAGATCGCCATCGATGGCCCCGCCGCCAGCGGCAAGAGCACCGTCGCCCGGCTTGTCGCCGAGCGCCTCGGCGGCTTCACCGTCAACACCGGCGACCTCTACCGCGCCGTGAGCTGGGCCGCCCTGGAGCGCGGCCTGGACCCGGTCCGCGATGCCGCCGGCGTCGTCGCCATGCTCGCCGAACTCGACCTGGCCTACCGCATCGCAGAACCCGGTCGCCTGCGGCTCCACCTCAACGGCCGGCCGGTGCCGCAGGAGGCCATCCGCGCCGCCGCGGTCGCGGCCGTGGTCAGCCACGTCGCCCGCCTGCCGGAGGTCCGCGAGTGGCTGCGGCAGCGCCAGCGCGACTGCTGCGCCCTCGGCACGGTCGTCATGGAGGGCCGCGATATCGGCACCGTCATCCTGCCCGACGCGCCCTTCAAGTTCTTCATCACCGCCTCGCCGATGGAGCGCGCCCGGCGCCGCCTGGCCCAGCCCGGCGAGGTGGCCGCCGGGGCGACGGTCCAGAGCGTCGCCGCCGAGATCGCCGAGCGCGACCGCATCGACAGCTCGCGGCCGGTGGCGCCGCTGCGGCCGGCCGACGACGCCATCACCATCAACACCGACGGCCTCACCCCCGACGAGGTCGCCGACCGCGTCGTCGGCGTCATCCGCGGAGGGCCGCGGCCATGACCAGCCCGGTGGCCTGCGTCCACTACCGCGTGCCCTACGCCGACACCGACCAGATGCGCGTCGTCTACTACGCCAACTACCTGGTCTACTTCGAGCGCGCCCGTAACGAACTCCTGCGCGTCATCGGCTTCCCCTACCGCGACATCGAGGCGCGCGGCTACGCCCTGCCGGTGCTGCACGCCCAGATCGACTACAAGGGCGCCGCGCGCTACGACGACGACCTGGAGATCCGCGCCTGGGTCGGCTGGGTCAAGCCGGTTCGCCTGCGCGTCGACTGCACGGTGAGCTGCGGTGGGGTCGTCCTGGCCGAGGGCCACACCGTGCACGCCTTCGTCACCCTCGCGACTCTCAAGCCGACACGCGTGCCGGCCGATATCGCCGCCTGCCTCGGTGCCGCCGGCGGCACGACGGCCTGAAGGAAGGGAATCACACCATGGAATGGTGGCATGTCTACGTGGCCGGCTGGGCCGTCACCCTGGCCCTCAGCGCCGTCGCGACCGGGCTGTGCCGAAGCCTGGCGCCGCGCTGGGGCTTCGTCGACAAGCCCCTCAACGAGGCCCACAAACGCCACCAGAAGGTCACCCCCGTCCTCGGCGGCCTCGGCATGCTCGCCGCCTGGCTGGCGGCCCTCGTCGGCGGCCTGGCCCTCGGACCCCTCGCCGCCAGGGCCTTCGGCGGGCCGATCGCCGAGGTCTTCGCCGGCGTCCCGGCACGCTGGCGCGAGCTCGGCACCATCGTCGGCGGCGCCACCGCCCTGACCCTGGTCGGCATGCTCGACGACCGCATCGCCATGCGCGCCTCGCGCAAGTTCGCGGCGCAGTTCGCCATCGCCGCCGCCACCGCCGCCATGGGCATCCGCATCACCGCCGGTGTCCCCGCCGCCTGGCTGTCGTGGGCCCTGACCGTCTTCTGGATCGTCGGCATCATCAACGCCGTCAACTTCCTCGACAACATGGACGGCCTCGCCGGCGGCATCGCCGCCATCGCCGCCTTCTTCTTCCTCTGCACCGCCGCCTTCCGCGGCCAGCACTTCGTCGCCGTCCTGGCGGCGGTGACCTGCGGTGCGGCCTGCGGCTTCCTGGCCCACAACCGGCCCCCCGCGGCGATCTTCATGGGCGACGGCGGCAGCCACTTCCTGGGCTACCTCCTGGCCGTCCTCGGGGCCCTGACCACCTACTACCTCCCCCACGAGAGCCCGACGCCGGCGCCGCTGCTCATGCCGCTCCTGATCCTCGGCCTGCCGATCTTCGACGCCGCGGCGGTGGTGGCCCTGCGCCTGCGTCAGGGCCGCCCGATCTACGTCGGCGATAACACCCACATCTCGCACCGCTTCGCCTGGCTCGGCCTGAGCCGGCCACGGGCCGTCCTCCTGGCCTGCCTGCTCTCGTTGACCGCGGGTTGCGGCGCCCTCACCCTGCTCTGGCTGCCGCCGGCCGGGGTGCTGGTGGTGTTCGTCCAGATGGCGGCCACCTTCGCGATCATCTCGGTCATCCAGTTCAGTTCCGCGGAAGGACGAGCAAAGGCATGCTGAACCGCTCACACGTGCTGAATCTGGTCCGCGCCGCCCTGGCCGAGGACGTCGGCAGCGGCGATGCGACCACCCTGGCGGTGATCCCGCCCGACCTGCAGACCACGGCCGCCATGGTCACCCGCAAGGACTGCATCTGCGCCGGCCTGCCTTTGGCCGAGATCCTCTTCGAGGAACTCGACCCCGGCCTGGCCTTCGAGGCCCTCGTCGCCGACGGCGATGCCTGCCGCGCCGGCCAGACCCTCGCCGTCATCCGCGGCGCGGCCCGCGCCATCCTCACCGGCGAACGCACCGCCCTGAACTTCGTCCAGCGCCTCAGCGGCATCGCCACCCTCACGCGACGCTACGTCGACGCCCTCGGCAGCACCTGCCGCACCCGCATCCTCGATACCCGCAAGACCACACCCGGGTGGCGCCTCCTCGAGAAGTACGCCGTCCGCATGGGCGGCGGCCAGAACCACCGCTTCGGCCTCTACGACCGCATCATGATCAAGGATAACCACCGCGAGCTGGCACGCTTCGCCGGACCCGACGCCATCCGCCGCGCCGTCGACGCCTGCCGCCGCGCCTACCCGACGCTCGAGGTCGAGGTCGAGGCCGACTCGCTCGAGGATGTCCAGGCCGCCGCCGAGGCCGGCGCCGAGTATATCCTCCTCGACAACATGAGCGACGACACCATGGCCGAGGCCATCCGCATCAACGCCGGCCGCGCCCGCCTCGAGGCCAGCGGCGGCATCACCCTCGAGCGACTGCCACGACTGGCACGGCTCAACCTGGACTTCATCTCGGTCGGCGCCCTGACCCACTCGGCCCCCGCCATCGACATCGGCCTGGATATCGAGATCCCCGACAGCCCCTGAGGGCGGAGTGCCGAGGGCGGAGTTCAGAGGGCGGAGGTCGGAGGTCGGAGGTCGGAGGTCGGAGGTCAGAGGGCGGAGGTCGGAGTTCAGAGTTCGGAGGTCGGAGGTCGGAGTTCCGAGTTCCGAGTTCGGAGTTCCGCCGGGCCTCGGGCCTCGGGCGTCCTGAAATCAGAGGGCGGAAACTCGTCGGGGACGCGCGTTCGTTGCGGACAGCAGCACGAAAGGACTCCTGCCATGGCCACCCAGTCACGCGGCTCAGCCGGCCTGAAGATGGTCCTCGCCGCGGCCATCGGGCTGCTCGTCAGCGGCTGTGAGACCCTCACCAGCACCACCATCGAGGAGAACCAGGGCGCCTACTTCGAAGCCCGCGACTTCCTCCGCGTCGGCCGCACCAGCCGCGACGAGGTCGCCCGGAAGTACGGCCGGCCCGGCCAGGTCACCGCCCTCGACGGCGGCGGCGAACACTGGGAGTACCGCCGCCGCGAGACGGTCGTCATGAATGCCTACTCCAAGACGCCCCTCGGCACCGACCGCAGCCTCATCGACGGATACTCGGGCTACCAGCACACCGTCAACCGCACCACCACCCTCGAGATCTTCTTCGACGCCCAGGGCCTGGTGACGCACTACCGCATCGACCGCGGCCGGGAGTGAGGCCACCGGGCGCCCCCCACTCGTGCAAACGATGGCGTCGCGGTGCGGCTCCGGCGTCTGGATTAGAGTGCCGCGTTTACGCGGACGTGTGCGCCGTGGCTCCAGCCCGGCGCGACTCCCGAGGCCGCCGCGGCCTGAAGGCACGCGGCACGCTGCCGGCTGAAGCCGGTGCTCTGACGGAGAGGGCGTTGCAGGGGGCGCGAATCCCCGGCGCCAGGCGCAGGCAACCGCGTCCGAAGCGTCTATAGTGCCGTAGGCCGTTCAGCCCGGCGGCCGCACGGCCCTTGCCCCGGCCGAGACCTGCACGACAACACGGGAGCGCCATCATGCCTGACGCACGACAGCCCGACCTGATGCCCACCCCCACGACGGCCCCACGACCGGCCGAGCGCCGGGGCCATGCCCGCCGCTGCGCCCTGCGCCTCGCCCTCGCCGCCGCTGTCCTCGTGGCCGCCATCGTCGGCGCCCCGCCCGCTCTGGCACAGATGCCCGGCATGGCCGCCGAGACCCGCAGGGAACAGGCCGTCAGCGAGACCGCCGAAGTCACACCGCGCAGCGCCGCCGACCGCCTCGAGGAGGAGGCCACCGGCCTGCTGCGCTACTGGCAGCGCTACATGGGCGAGGACTCGCCCTACCGCGGCCTCATCCTCGTCATCATCACCCTCGTCATCCTGCTCAACCTCAAGGCCTACCTCACCCGTGCCATGCGGCGGACCCTCGCGGCCAAGGCCTTCACCCAGGAGAACACCGAGGCCTTCCTCAAGATGTGGAACCTCCTCTGGAAGGTCGCCACGGCCATCCTGGTCATCATGGCCATGTCCGGCTCGCTGCGCCTGCTCGGCCTCACCGCGGGCTTCTTCGGCATGATGCTCGGCTGGTCGCTGCAGCAGCCCGTGACCGGCATCGCCGCCTGGCTGATGATCGTGCTGAAGAAGCCCTTCAAGATCGGCGACCGCGTCATCATCGCCGGCATCACCGGCGACGTCACGGGCATCTCGCTGACCCACGTCATCCTCAACCAGGTCGGCGGCTCCATCGCCGGCGAGGAGAAGTCCGGCCGCGGCATCCTCATCCCCAATGCCATCCTCTTCCAGCATGTCATCATCAACTACACCCTCGAACAGGAGACGATGCTGGACGAGGTCCCGGTACGCCTGACCTTCGACACCGACTGGGACCGCGCCAAGGCCCTCATGATCGAAGCCGCCCGCGAGGTCACCGCCGACATCATTGCCAAGACCGGCCAGGAGCCCTTCATCCGCGCCGAGTTCCTCGACTGGGGCATCCTGGCGCGCCTGCGCTACCACACCATCCCGGCCCGGCGCCAGGAGCTCTCGACCTACATCGTCGAGAGGCTCCTCAAGGCCTTCAAGGACGAGTACCCGCGCGTGCGCTTCGCCACCCCGACCCAGAGCATCCGCTACCGCGCCGACGTCGGCGCCGCGCCGTTGGCCCCCGAGAAGACCGCCGCGCCCTGAGCGGCCGCCGGCGGCGGCTCCGCAGAGGCACCGCGGCAAGGTCGCTGAGGACTGTGGCCTGGGCACTGGCGCACGCACGTGGATCCACGGCGCCGCCCGTGGGCCGGGCTCGCCAGTCCGCACCTGTGTCATCTCGCCGCTCTGACAACCCATCGCCCGGAGTGATCCTGGACAAGGCATTCAGGACTTCCGTTGAGGTGAGGTCCTGCCTTTGTCCCTCCTCCCCCTCTTCTTGGCGATCTTGGCGGCTTGGCGAGGTAATCTCCCCCTTCCCGTATCCAGCCACGAGCGTCCGCTGCTACTCCGGCTCGCCGCGGGGCGGCTCGGCCGCAGCAGCGGACGCCGGAGGAGAAGGCGGCGCGGCCTCGGCCATGACGGCGGTCGGGCCGCGGCCCCTGGCCAGCAGGGCCACCTGGCGGCGCACCGGATCCAGCACACAGATCTGATCACGGCCGAGCTGGAAGAGGACGGCGTCGCCGGGGAGGTGCGTGGCGTTGCGGACCATCCAGGCCGTGAAGGGCGTCTCGATGGCAAGGTGAACGATCGCACCCGTGCCGGTGTGCTCGCCCCACAACCCCTCGGTAGCCCAGAAGCCCGCCCTGAATTTCCACGGGCTGTCCTTGGCGCGACCGAGTCGGGCCGCAGGGCCGTCGTAACCCCACGTGCCGACCTCCTTCCGCGGCGGCCTGGCCAGCAGGCTCTGCCAGCTCGGGGCGGCCTCGGCGGCGACGCCCGCCACGACCACCACGTCCCTTGCACGTGAACGGTCCTTGCCCTCCAGACGGGCCATCAGGTCCCAGCGGCCCTCGGCCGTGGCACTCGGGCACACGTAGAGGCGGTCCATGCGGCCCGTCGAGCCCAGGTCGACGACGCGACGGCGGTCCAGCCCGGGGAGGTCCATGCGGTAGACATGGCCATCGGCGGCGCCGATGCTGTAGACCGCGACCCCCTCGGGCAGCGCGATCGCCGTGGGCTCGACGATGTCCATGGCCGTGTACAGGCTCTTGCCGCTCGCCATCCAGTACCAGCCGAAGAGCAGGGCGTAAGACGCCGTCTGAATCACCAGCGAGCCCCACGCCGCCGCACGCAGCCGCCCGGGAAGGCGCGGCAGAGCCATGACCACGAAGGGATACTCCAGAACCAGGGTCAGGAGGTAGGTGACCGCGACCATGAACCACTGCCAGGACCAGGCGTTGCTGAGATCCATGGGCAGCGACCGCACGATCGCACCGCGCAGGAAGAGCCCGCCGACCCAGGCCGAGACGTAGTTGCCCAGAACGAGCAGCACCGCGGGCCGCCGGGCCGGATCCATGCGGAACAGCCGGATCAGCAGGGCCGCCTCAAGAAGCCCGATGAGCAGATTCCCGAACGTGAGGTGCGCGAAGCCGGCCCACATCAGCGGCGTGCCGGTGTTGGCCTGGGCGGCCGTGGGCAGCGCCAGCGCCGCGAGCATGACCAGGACGACGCGGTCCAGCCGCGGCCGCCCCGGGCTACCGGACCACGGCCCCGAGGCGACTCGCGACGCTGTCAAAGGCTCTCCCATGGGCATGCCCTCCGACTTCCGACTTCCGACCTCCGACCTCCGACTTCCGACCTCCGACCTCCGACCTCCGACCTCC
>JAAYZO010000830.1 GCA_012514865.1 Lentisphaerota bacterium
CTCGGTCACCCTGGAGGGGTGCCAGATCGTAGCCGGGGGTCGCGCGCAGCCCGACCCCCGGAAACGCGGATTGCACGCCATGCACCCTGGAGGGGTGCCAGAACCGGACTTTCAAACAGCCCTGCGGTCGCCCTGGCGGTCATTGCAGCGGGCTCCCGAGGATCTATAGTACCACTCTTATTTGAGTCGTTGTCATCCACTGCAGCCCACGGGGATGCCGCCGCCCTGGACGATCGCGGGGCCGGCGGCAGAGCGAAAGCGGAAGGTCCATGAGCAAGATCACGGCGCGGCACGTCTTCACCTCCGAATCCGTCTCCGAAGGCCATCCTGACAAGGTCTGCGACCAGATCTCTGACGCCGTCCTCGACGCCTGCCTGGCGGCGGACCCGCAGAGCCGCGTGGCCTGCGAGACGCTGGTCACCACCGACCTGGTCGTCCTCTCGGGCGAGATCACCAGCCACACCCGTGTCAACTGGGAAGCCCTGGCCCGCGACGTCATCCGCGAGATCGGCTACAACGACGCCGAGATCGGCTTCTCGGCGGACTCGTGCAAGGTCATGGTCTGCATCCACCCGCAGTCGCCCGACATCTCGCAGGGCGTCACCGCCGACGCGCGCAGCGCCAAGGAGCAGGGCGCCGGCGACCAGGGCATGATGTTCGGCTACGCCAGCGACGAGACCCCGGAGCTGATGCCGGCGCCGATCCTCTACGCCCATGCCATCATGCGGCGCCTGGCCGAGCTGCGCCACAGCGACCCGAAGACCTACTGGTACCTTCGGCCGGACGCCAAGAGCCAGCTCTCGGTGCTCTATGAGAAGGGCCGTCCGGTGCGCGTCGAGACGGTGGTGGTCTCGCACCAGCACGCGCCGACCGTCGATGAGGCGACCCTGCGCACCCTGGTGGCCGATGTCACCCGCGAGGTCGTCCCGGCCAGCCTGCTGCACAACGACGTCTGCTACTACGTCAATCCGACCGGCCGTTTCGTCGTCGGCGGCCCGGCCGGCGACACCGGCCTGACCGGCCGCAAGATCATCGTCGATACCTACGGCGGTGTCGGCTGCCACGGCGGCGGCGCCTTCTCGGGCAAGGACCCGTCCAAGGTCGACCGCTCGGCCGCCTACATGTGCCGCTATGTCGCCAAGAACCTCGTCGCCGCCGGCCTGGCCCGCAAGTGCGAGGTCCAGGTCGCCTACGCCATCGGCGTCGCCAAGCCGCTGAGTGTCAACGTCGACACCTTCGGCACCGGCAAGGTCGCCGAGGAGCGCATCCAGGCCCTCCTGCAGCCCGGCGAGATCTTCGACCTGCGGCCCGCCGCCATCATCGCCGGCCTCGGCCTCAAAGAGCCCATGAAGAACGGCTGGAGCTACCGCCAGACCGCCGCCTATGGCCACTTCGGCCGCGAGCAGTTCCCCTGGGAACGCACCGACAAGGCCGAGGCCCTGCGCCAGGCACTGAAGGGCTGAACGCCATGCCTCTCGTTCTCGGACTCGGCTCGGCGCTCCTGGACCAGTTGGCCCACGTGCCTGAGGCCTTCGTGCAGGCCCTGCCCGGCCAGAAGGGCGGCATGGTCCTGATCGACGACGCCGAACGACGGCGCCTGCAGGCGAGCCTGCCGGCGCCGCCCGAGGTGGCGCCCGGCGGCTCGGCCGCCAATACCGTCGTCGGCCTGGCGCGCCTCGGGCTGCCGGCGCGGCTCCTGGCCAAGGTCGGCGCCGACAGCGCCGGCGAGACCTACGGCCGACATGCCGCCAGCGCCGGGGTCGATACCCGCAGCCTCAAACGCCATCCCAGTCAGCCTACCGGGACCTGCCTGAGCCTGATCACGCCCGACGGCGAACGCACCATGCGGACCTTCCTGGGGGCCGCGGCGACCCTCGCTGTCGATGACGTCACCCCGGCCGACCTGGCCGGCGCCACCCACCTCCTCATCGAGGGCTACATGCTGGTCAATGCACCCGTCGTCGAGGCGGTCCTGCGCCAGGCCCGCCTGGCCGGCTGCAGGGTCTGCCTCGACCTCGCCTCACCCGAGGTCGTCCACGGCGCCGCCGAGCACCTGCCGGGCCTCCTGGCCGAGTCGGTCGATATCGTCCTGGCCAACGAGACCGAGGCCGCCGCCTTCGCCGGCACCCGTGACCCCGAGGCGGCCCTCGCTGTGCTCGCCGGCCTCTGCGACCTGGCCGTCGTCAAACTCGGGCCCGAGGGCGCCCTGCTGCGCCGCGGCGCCGAGCAGGTGCACGTCCCGGCCGAGCGCGTCGCCGCCCGCGACACCACCGGCGCCGGCGACCTCTGGGCCGCCGGCTTTCTCTATGGGTACCTCCAGAACGCCTCCCTGAGCACGGCCGGGCGCCTCGGCGCCGCCGTCGCCAGGGAGGTCGTCCAGGTCATCGGCGCGGCCCTGCCCGAGGCCACCTGGGCGGCACTCCGCGAACGACTCGACGATCTGCGAAAGCACTCCTGAGCCACCCGGCGCAGCGCCGCCAGCGCGGTCTCGTCTGCGCCCACCTGAGGACAGCACCCACCATGACGATGAGAACGGCCACGGCCTGGATCGCCCACCCCGAACTCGCCGAGTTCGGTCGCAAGGAACTCGACATCGCCGAGAAGGAGATGCCCGGCCTGATGGCGACGCGCGCCAAGTACGGCCCGGAGAAGCCCCTGCAGGGCGTCCGCGTCACCGGCTCCCTGCACATGACCATCCAGACCGCGGTGCTCATCGAGACCCTGGTCGACCTCGGCGCCGACGTGCGCTGGGCCTCGTGCAACATCTTCTCCACCCAGGACCACGCCGCCGCCGCCATCGCGGCCCGCGGCATACCCGTGTTCGCCTGGAAGGGCGAGACCCTCACCGAGTACTGGGAGTGCACCCTGCAGGCCCTGACCTGGCCCGACGGCAGCGGCCCTGACCAGATCGTCGACGACGGCGGCGACGCCACCCTGCTCATCCACCGCGGCTATGCCGCCGAGGACAACCCCGCCATCCTGGACGAGCCCACGGACAACCCCGAACTCACCGTCATCAACGCCCTCCTGAAGCGCCTCCTCAAGGAACGCCCGGGACATTGGCACCGCGTCGCCAAGCGCGTGCGCGGGGTCTCCGAGGAGACCACCACCGGCGTGCATCGCCTCATGCAGATGGGCGAGGCCGGCACCCTGCTCTTCCAGGCCATCAATGTCAACGACTCGGTGACCAAGAGCAAGTTCGACAATATCTACGGCTGCCGGCACTCCCTGACCGACGGCATCAAGCGCGCCCTCGATGTGCTCCTCTCCGGCAAGACGGTCATGGTCTGCGGCTATGGCGATGTCGGCAAGGGCTCCGCCGAGGCCCTGCGCAACGAGCGCGCCCAGGTCCTGGTCAGCGAGATCGACCCGATCTGCGCCCTGCAGGCCTGCATGGCGGGCTTCAGGGTCTGCACCGTCGAAG
>JAAYZO010000831.1 GCA_012514865.1 Lentisphaerota bacterium
CCCGCCAGGCCGAGGCGAACCGAGGTCGGCTGCAGGCGGCTGACCTCGCGCCGCAGCGCCGCCTCGGCGCGCGCGCGGGCCGAGACGCCGCCGCTGACCGCCAGCATCGAGAAGGAGTCGTCCGCCACCACCACCAGGGGCCGGGAACGCCCCTGCGCCGGCCAGCACAGGCCCACCGCCGCGAGGGTCAGCAGGAGCAGCAGCGCGGCCTCGACCCAGAAACTCGCCGGTGGACGCCGCCAGCGCCAGCGCTGCCGACCGGCGGCCTGGCGGTCGAGGCCCTGCCAGAGGAACACCGCCGAGACCTCGCGGCGACGCAGGCGACGGTGCAGGATGTACACCGCCAGGAGCGCCGGCAGGGCCGCCAGGCCGATCCACGCCAGGGGTTGCATGGCCACCGGCATCAGACGCCCTCCAGGACGCCGCGGCGCAGGAGTTCGACCGGGCGCCAGTCGCGCACGAGGTCGTCGGCGCTGATGGCATGGAGGTGGGCCTGTCGGCGGCGGCAGGCGTCGGCCCAGGCGGCGCGGTGTGCGTCGAGGGTCCCGGCGACCTGTCGGCGGGCATCGTCATCGAGGAAGATCTCCAGGGCCTGGCCGGTCTCGGCGTCGACGACCTGGAGGAAGCCCTCGGCGTCGGGCGCGAGGTCGGCGCTGGCGAGGACCTGCAGGACATGCAGTGCGGCGGCCTCGGCGGCGAGGGTCTGCAGGACCTCCTCCGGCGGGCCGGGCCAGAGCAGGTCGCTGACGAGGAAGCGCAGGCCCTGCCGGCGCAGGGTCGGCGCCTGCAGGCGGAGGGCCTCGTCCAGGCCGGTGCAGCCGGTGAAGGCCGGCGTCAGCCAGGTCTCCGGGCGGGCCGCCTGGCCGGGGTGGCGCTGCAGGCCGTCGCGGTCGCTCCAGACGGTCACCGTCAGACCGGCGTTGGCTGCCGCCACAGCCAGGAACGCGGCCAGGCCGGCCGCGGCGGGCGCCTTCGGGCTGCCTTCCAGGTCCATCGAACGCGAGGTGTCGAGGACGATATCGACATGCGGGCAGATCTCCTCCTGGAAGACGCGGACGGTGAGGCGGTCGCTGCGCGCATAGGCGGCCCAGTCGACCCAGCGCAGGTCGTCGCCGGGGTGGTAGTCGCGGAAGTCGCGGAAGTCCTGCGAACGGCCGCCGCGCGAGCCCAGCCAGCGTCCGTCGCCGCGGCCGCGGGCCTCGGCCGGCACGGCCACCGCATAGCGCTGCGCCGCCAGTGCCGCGGCACCGAGCGCCGCCTGGATGGCCGCCGACGGTGTGCTCATGGCGGCGCCTCGGCAGCGGGATCAGACGGCGCCGCGGCGGCCACGGTTGCGGGCGGGGATGGCGCCGCGGCGGGTTCGGTGGCGGCCGCCGCCAAGGCGGGTCCCAGCGGCGGGGGCACGGGCACCGCCACCGGCGGCGCCGGCCGTGGTGGCGGCGCCGTGTCGGGGGGTCGGCACTCACGGCGGGCCTGGCGCAGCCAGTCGTTGGTGACGAAGAGCATCATCGCCATCAGGCCGCCGATGAAGATCAGGTGCGCCGGGCCGTAGGAGTCGACCTGGGTCTCGCTGAACGCGCTCAGGATGCTGCCCAGGGTGGCGAAGGAGTCATTGGAGAAGGTCCCGACGATGAGCAGTCCGGCCAGATGCGGCCCGACGACGCCGACGGTGGTGATGACGGCCAGGAGCCCCAGGCGCAGGCCGGGCTTGCGAGTCGCCATCCGGCGCTCCAGCCAGGCGCCAAGACCGAAGGCCAGCATCAGGTAGAGCAGGCAGTACCCCGCCGCCATGAGCAACGCCACCGGCGAGACGTAGGTCGGCTCGGTTACCGGCACCGTGAAGCGGCCGCCGAGACGGCCGATACCGGTGGACTCCAACAGCAGCGGCTGAAAATCCCAGAGGATCAGGGCGAGCCACATCAGGGCGGTCCAGAGCAGGATGGGGAGGGTGCCATTGGCGAAGGGCAGTGCCAGGCACCGTCGCCAGCCCTGCCGCGGCAGCTCCTGGAGGACGCGTCGGCTCAGCGGGCCGCTGCTCTGGACGCCGGTGAGGCCCCCGCCGACGATGAGGATGCAGCCCATCACTAAGGCCAGATGGGCCCAGGCGGCATCGCCGAAGACCATCACCAGCAGCGGGGTCAGGACCCACCAGGCGAGGAGCAGGCCGCTGTGCCACAGCCGGCAGGACCTCGAGCGGTTGGCGCTCGCCGGCGTGAGCGCGTACACCGCCGCGGCGTAGAGGGCCAGCACCAGCGTCACGACGACCAGCGCCACGCCGGTCAGGGCTTCGACCTGGCTGACGCCGCCGCCGCCCAGGCCGCCGCGAAACGCGGCCATGAGGAAGCCCGGCAGGGTCATCATCGGCAGGAACACCGAGCCGACCAGGACCAGCCGCGAGCGCTCCGGGGTGGTGCTGACCGAGAGGTGGGTCATCCAGAACGCCAGGACCACCGCCAGCACCGCCAGGCCGGCGAAGGCGCCCAGGATGGCCGTGATCGAGACGCCGCGCAGGAGGTACGTCACCGCCAGGTAGGGCAGGCCCGCCGAGAGCACCAGGGCGCTGCTGCAGAGGCTGGCCAGGACGCGGCCGCGGACGATGGCGCCCGGGGTCAGGGTCGTGATCCGCATGAGGTCGTCGCCGCCGCCCTCGCGGCGGCCATGGCTGCGCATGAGCTGCGACAGGGCGGTCGCGAGCAGGGCGATGACCAGCACCGCGATGACCATGCCCAACTGCCCGCTGCCGGCGGCGCGCTGCACCGCGGTCGGCGCATCGGCGGCCTGAACCATGATCACCAGGCTGAACAGGGTCAGGGCCAGCAGGACCATCACCAGGGTGATCATGCAGTGGTTGCTGCGGACGGCCTGGCGAACCTCCTTGACGAGCACCGGATTGGGCTCGTGGTCGTGGAAGCGTCGGGCGGCATGGGCGAGGTGGTTCATGCGACCTCTCCCTTGGTGACGCGCATGAAGACATCCTCGAGGTCGTCTTCGAGGGTCCGGAACTCGAGCACGGGGCAGCCGCGTTCGACGAGGTGTCGCAGGAGTGCGGCGCGTGCCGCCTCATCGCCGGCGATGTCGACCTGGATGCCGTCGGCCTGGAGGGCGACCGCCTCGACGCCCGGGGCCTCGCGGGCCACCGCCGCGGTGCGCTCGGCGTCGCCGGTGACGCGGACCACGACGCGGTGGCTGTGGTGGTGCCGCCGGGTGACCTCGGCGAGGACGCCGCTCTCGACCAGTCGGCCGCGCTCGATGATGACCACGGCGGTGCAGATCTCGGTGAGCTCGGCGAGGATGTGCGAGCTGATGAAGACCGCCTTGCCGGCGCGGGCCAGGAGGAAGAGCAGCTCGCGCAGCTCGATGCGGGCGCGCGGGTCGAGGCCGGCCGCGGGCTCGTCGAGAATCAGGACGCCGGGGTCGTGGATCAGGGCCTGGCCCAGGCAGACGCGTTGCTTCATGCCCTTGGAGAGGTCCTTCAGGAGGCGTTCGCGCAGGCCGCCGACGCCGGTGAACTCGACAACGCGGTCGACCTGCGCGCGGCGGGCGGCGCCGCGCAGGCCGTGGGCGCGCGCGAAGAAGTCGAGGTACTCGAGGACGGTCATGTCGGCATACTCGGGCAGGCTGTCGGGGACGAAGCCGAGG
>JAAYZO010000832.1 GCA_012514865.1 Lentisphaerota bacterium
CTCGGTCACCCTGGAGGGGTGCCAGATCGTAGCCGGGGGTCGCGCGCAGCCCGACCCCCGGAAACGCGGATTGCACGCCATGCACCCTGGAGGGGTGCCAGAACCGGACTTTCAAACAGCCCTGCGGAAGTCGACCCCCCCCCGGGTTGGTCTGTCGCGGCGGTGGCGGTATGCTTTGCGGGCGTGGTGTCGAGGTCGATGCGGGGGCATGACCGTCAAGGACATGAGGTGCACCATGATCGGACGTACGGCTCTGGCACTCGGTATGGCTCTGGCAGCGGCTCCGGCGGCATGGTCAGCCGCCGAGGCGATGCGCTGGGATGCCGCGCAGGCGTCCGGTGCGGTGGCCCACGCCGGCCGGCCTGATCAGCCGGCCGGGGCGATCGAGGGCGCCGTGGTCATGGCCAGCCAGGAGGACCTCGTCGAACGGCCGTACTTCGCTTTCGACGGCCGCGGCGCCTGCGTCCGCCTTCCCGACGGACCGGCCCTGAACCCCGGCACCCTCACCCTCAGCGCCTGGTTCCGACCGGCACCGGGGACGGCCGCCACCCAGAAGGCCCTGGCGGTCAAGTCACGGCCGACACACCAGCAGCCGTGGTACCAGTATGGCCTCTTCATCCTCGACAGCGTGGAACACCCCGCGGCGGTCTGCGCCTGTCTGAGCGTCCGCGATGGGCTGGTCAGCCTTGAGGCGCCGCAGGCCCTGCTCCCCGACCAGTGGAACTACGCCGCGATGAGCTTCGACGGCAACGCCCTCAGGCTCTTCGTCAATGGCACCTGGTACGGCCCCGTGACCGTGCCGGCCGGTCGAGTGGATGCCTCTCCGACGCCGCTGCTCTTTGGCGTCTACGGCAACCTCCCGAGAACCCCCGAGTACAGCTTCCATGGCGCCATCAGCGTCATCAGCCTGGCTGGTGAGGCCCTGCCGCCGGAGCGCATCGAGGCGGCCTTCCGTGAGGAGCGTCCACAGTACCCCGCCGCCGCCGCGAGCCGCGTCGAGTCGCCGGCCGAGCGCGAGCTGAACGACGCCCTGCGCGCCGGCCGCGATCTCTGGGGCGAGGCGCTCATCGCCGCCGGCGGCGCCACCTACGACGGCCTCAAGGACCGCCTGCCGCCGCTCTTCCTCTCAACCGGGCAGACCAACAAGGACTTCGGCGTCCATAACCTCCTCTTCGCCGCCGCCGGCGGCGAGCCGCCGTACCTCGTGCCGCTGGCCGACGGCAGCCGCGTCGCCGCCGGGCGCTGGGACTCCGCCCGGTACCTCGAGATCGGCGTCGGCACCGGCGGCCTCGAGACCTACGGGAGTACCCTCGCCGACCTCGATGGCCCCCGCCTCGGCGGCGGCTGGTACCCGATTCTGGAGACTGGCTACCGTGACCGCACCGGCGTCACCTGGCGTCAGGAGTGCTTTGCGGCTGAGGTGCCGGGCCTGTCGCATCAGGTCGCCTTCATCGCGTTGCACGCCGACGCGGCGGCGCCGCTCGATCCGGGTGTCCTCGTGTCGATCCGGCGCGGCCAGCCGGTCGGCGGCGACCTGGTGTTGTCGGCCGGTCCGGTGCCGGAGGCCGGCCCGGCGTCATGGCAGCCGCATTCCGGCGCCTCGCTGTACCTGATCTGGTCGCCGCAGGATCCCCTCCCGGCCGGGCTGCGCGCCGACGCCGCGGCCCACGAGGCCGCCCGGGCGCGCTGCCGGCGTTACTGGGACGAGTGTGTCGGCACGACGCCGGTCTTCGAGGTCCCGGAGGCGATCGTCATGGACGCTCAGCGCCAGTTGCTTGTGCAGAACCTGATCATGCTCTGGCGCTACTCCCTGGGCTCGGTCGTCTACCACGACTCATTCTACCAGCCCGAAGGCAGCGAGGCCGCGAGTCTCCTGGCGATGTATGGCTACCCCGAACCGGCCCGCCGCAGCCTGGCGCGGCTTCTGGAGCTGAGCAAGGGCCCCGGCAACTACGTCAACTGGGAGCGCGGCGAGAAGCTCTCGCACGGGGCACACTACT
Source organism: Lentisphaerota bacterium (assembly GCA_012514865.1). Taxonomy (GTDB): domain Bacteria; phylum Verrucomicrobiota; class Lentisphaeria; order Oligosphaerales; family JAFGRS01; genus JAGVUW01. Next base: position 2,001 of record JAAYZO010000832.1, read on the forward strand.
ACCACCTGACCGGCGACGAGGATTTCATCCGCGAGCACACCGCGCTGTACGAGTCGTACGCCGCCGACTTCGCCGCGCAGATCGCCGCCGACCCGCATGGACTGCTGCGCCCGGAACGCCAGTGCGGCGACATCCCGACACCGTCCTACGCGCTCTTCCACCAGGCCGTCGCCTGGCGCGGCCTGCGCGACATGGCCACCGTCTGGGGCCAGGTCGGACGCGACGACCTGCGGGAGCGCTACGAGACCCTGGCCCGGCAGTGGCGCCAGGCCATCCGCCGCGGCGTCGAGCGCACCAGCAGGGACCTCCCGGATGGCTCCCTCTTCGTCGGCCTGCGCCTGCATGAGCCGGTCGAGGTCTACAGCCCCATCACTGTCACCCGCCTGGGCAGCTATTGGAACCTCTGCATGCCCTACGCCTTCGCCTCGGGCCTCTGGGTTGACGACGACCCGGCCCTGCGCCGCATCCTCGACTTCATCCACGGCCACGGCGGCACCCTCCTGGGTCTCACCCGCTTCAACTACTACCCGACGCCTATCGGCAGCCACCGCCCCGACGGCCTGCCGGGCTACTGCACCACCGGCTTCGACAATGTCTACATGCCCGCCTACCTGCAGCTCCTGGCACAGCTCGATGAGGCCGACCGGCTGGTGCTGTCGTTCTATGGCCGGCTGGCCCATGGCATGACCCGCGGCACCTTCGTCTCCGGCGAGGGCGATACGGCCGCCCCGCGTCCTGGCGAGGCCTTCCGGTCGATGTACGGCGGGCCCTGCTCGGGCAACAACGCCGCAATGCTCCTGGCGCTGCGGCTGATGCTGGTGCACGATCGTGTCGACGACGACGCCGGTCTGCCGCGCGGGCTCTTCCTGGCCCACGCCACGCCGCGGGCGTGGCTCTCGGACGGCCAGCGCCTGCGGGTCCATGGCGCCCCGACGCTCTTCGGGCCGGTGAGCTACAGCATCACCTCGGAACTCTCGCAGGGCCGCATCCACGCCGAGGTGGCCATCCCCGAGCGCACCGCGCCCGCCACGCTGCGGCTGCGCCTGCGCACCCCCGGCCAGCGTCGGATGGCGGGGGTGACAGTCAACGGCGCCGCCCACGACGCCTTCGACCCGGCCGACGAGTCGATCGACCTCAGCGGCCGGCGCGGTCTGGTGCGCCTCACGGCGACCTTCATGCCCGAACGCTGAGGCGCAGGGCGGTGGTGTTGACGAGGCTCCGCGGCTCCCGCGTCCCCAAGGGATGCGGAGGGCCGCTCGACCGCAACGAGGCGCAGGAGACACAAGAGGGAGGATGAGGACGCTTCGACTCGCCCCCCATCCTTCCCTGCGATTCCTTGCGTCTCTTCAGCCGGATCGCCGGCGCCCGGGGAGCGCCGGATAGGGCAGACCGGAACATCGCTTGCGGCGCCTGCCTGCGTCCCGCCGGTCTGGCGCCCTGAAAGGGCATCATTCGTCAGCCCAGGGCAACGCCCTGGGAAATCGGACATGACGCATTGCAGGCTGAAGGTCTGCGACAAGGCCGTGTGCGTCACACCGCCATGTTCCATACGAGGCCGTTGCCGGGCGCCGCGCGCCGTCATTCGGCCGCGGGGTAGGGCCGGTGCCAGTTCAGCTCGTGCAGGACTCGGGCCGCGTCGCATACCCGCGGCTGCGGGCCCTGCACCGAGCTGCGCACACCGAAGGTCAGCGCCGCGCCCAGGCTCGGGGCCACGTAGCGCTGCAGGCGGCCAAATCTGCCGCAGCACAGATGCACGAACGGCACGCTCAACGACCGCTTCAGCAGCACGGTGGTCCGGAAGGCCTCGAGCAGCTCGTCCTCAGTCTCCGC
>JAAYZO010000833.1 GCA_012514865.1 Lentisphaerota bacterium
CCCCCGGAACGACGGAAGACCCACCGCTGCATCCTGGAAGGATGCCAGATCGTAGCCGGGGGTCGCGCGCAGCCCGACCCCCGGGACGACGGATCCATCGAACACGCACCCTGAAGGGGTGCCAGAGCCGGAGGTCGGAACCGCCGTGCCCGACGCCGCGCGCCTGCGGCGGGCCGGCTTTAGGGCGCCGCGCCGGCGCGGACGTCGTAGCAGAGCAGGCGCGCGTGCCGGCGCAGGAAGAGGTGCCCGCCGGACAGCGCCGGGTGGGCCCAGACGTCGCCGCTGCCCGATCCCGGCAGGGGCAGGGTGCCGTGGGTGACGAAGCCGTCGGCGGTGGGCTGCAGCAGGAGCATGGTGCCCTTCTCGCCGAGGGCGTAGAGCCTGTCCTCGGCGACCAGGGCCGCGCCGCTGGCGAGGCCGTCGAGGGTGTAGCGCGCCGCGCCGCTGGCCGGGTCGAGGCGGGTCCAGGGCCGGTGCAGGCGGTAGCCGGAGCCGATGATGGCGCCGTCGTGCCAGAGCAGGGCGCCGTGGCAGTTGTCCAGGCGGTGATGCCAGCGCTCGCGGAGCGCGACCGCGTCGGGGCCGGCCGTGACCTCGAAAAGGAAGGTCCCGACGTCCGGTGCCGAGAACACCAGGCCGGCCTCGCACCAGAGCGGAATGGCGCCGATGACGTCATGCAGCACCGGCACCTCGCGCGTCCAGAGCAGGTCGCCCCGCTCGGCATCGGCCACGACCAAATGCCGTGCCGACGCGGTGGCCAGGAGACGCCGCCCGCCGCGCTCGACGAGGATCGGCGAGGCGTAGCCGGCACGATCGACCACCGCCTCCGGCGCCTGGCCGGCCGTCTTCGAGACACGCATGAACCGCAGCGGCGGGCTGGACCAGACTGTCGCACCCGTAGCCGCATCCAGGGCCGCCAGGAAGGCGCCGTCGCCGCCGGGCGTGACGACGACGCGGTCGCCATCGACCAGGAGACACTCGCTCAGGCCCCAGCGGAGGTTCTTACCCGCAAAGCGCTCCAGAATGTCGACCCGCCAGAGCTCCTCGCCGCTGGATGGATCCATCGCCACCACGCGGCCCTGGGCGCTGAGCAGGAAGAGCCGACCACCGGCGATGGTCACGGTCGAGCGCGCGCCCGGGTAGGGCCCGCGCCAGGCGGCGTCGACGCGGCGCTGCCAGAGACGGCGACCGCTGCCGCGCTCGAAGGCGGTCAGGAGGAGGTCCTCTCCAGCGTCGCCGGTGATGAAGACCGCTTCGCCGACGACTACCGGCGACGAGTACCCGGAACCAATCCCGTCGGCCGCCCAGGACAGCGCCGGGCCGCCCGCGGGCCAGGCCGGCAGGAGGCCGGTCTCACCAGAGTGGCCATCGCGGGACGGCCCGCGAAACTGCGGCCAGTCCGCCGCCGGCAGTGCGCCCGACAGCAACAGCACGGCCAGGAGGACGAAGGCAGTAGGCACGTCAGACCTCATGAGGCGGTGTCCGGGTCGTCCGGCGGCAGATCCAGCGGCGGCGGACGGTGCGGCGGCGCGATGTCACGGTCGGTCGACAGCGCCGGCGCGGCCGTCTCCAGCGCCGCCGGATGCGCCGTCATCGTCGGCAGCCCCAGCGCCGCCAGCGCCGCCGCGAAGTCGGCCGGCAACGGCGCCATGTACTGCCGCATGACGCCGCTGCGCGGATGGGGGAAGACCAGCTTCCAGGCGTGCAGGAGCTGGCGCTCGGCACGGTAGGGCGCGTCGGCGCGGTCGCCCCCGTAGAGGCCGTCGCCGAGGATGGGGTGGTGCAGGTGGCTGAAGTGCACCCGGATCTGGTGCGTGCGGCCCGTGAAGATGCGCACCTCGAGGAGTGAACAGCCCTGCGAGGTGCCCAGGACGCGGTAACGCGTCAGGGCATGCTTACCCCCCTCGCGCACCACGGCCATCTTCAGGCGGTTGCGCGGGTTACGGCCGATCTCGTTCTCGATGGTGCCGGTGACGGCGCCGAACTCGCCCATGACCAGCGCCAGGTACGTCTTCTCGACCTCGCGCTCCTTGAAGGACGCCTTCAGCAACCGCCGCGACTCCTCGTTGCGGGCCACGACCATGACCCCGGAGGTGTCCTTGTCCAGGCGATGGACGATCCCCGGGCGCTGGTTGTCGTCGGCCATGTCGGCGAAGCTCTCGTGGTCGTGGAAGAGTAGCCCATGCACGAGGGTGCCCGTGCGCGAGCCTTCGGCCGGATGCACCACCAGGCCCGGCGGCTTGTTGATTACCAGGATGTCGTCGTCCTCATAGAGGATCTCAAAGGCGACCTCCTGCGGCACCAGCACGTCCGGCGCGGCGGGCGTGAGCCTGATGCGGACCTCATCGCCGGCGTGGACGGTCTCGGCGCGCCGGCAGGCCTTGCCGCGGAGGGTGATATCGTCCTGCCGGATGAGCTTCTGGTAGAACGCCCGAGAGTGACCGCCAAGATGCGTTGCCAGGCACTGGTCGAGGCGCAGGCCGTCGCCCTCGTCAGGCACCACGAAGACCTGCTCGACCGGCGTCGTCTCGGCGTCGCTGTCGGGGCGTTGTTCAGTGTCGGTCATGCGCGCTCGGTTCGGCTGCTTTCCCCGCTTTGAGCCGGCTTCG
>JAAYZO010000834.1 GCA_012514865.1 Lentisphaerota bacterium
GCACGCCATGCACCCTGGAGGGGTGCCAGAACCGGACGTTCAAACAGCCCTGACGCTTGGCAGGGCGCCGTTGCGAGTCGAGATTAGGCCACAACTCAAGGAGGCCCCCGGCATGTCCGCGAGTCTGAGCATTGCCGTCGAGACGATCTTCCACGGCCGCCGCCGCAACGAGTGCTGGTTCGAGCCGAGCGCGGCGCGGGTGCCGGCCGGTCGCGGCGGCACCGCGCCGGCGGTGATGGTCACCGCCAGTCAGCTCAACGGCTGCGACATCGGGCCGCACCACTACACCTGGACGCGCGACCGCGGCCGGCGCTGGAGCAACCCGGCGCAGAGCCAGGGCCTGCAGGTCAATCCCCTGCCGCAGGACATCTTCGAGAAGCCGTGGGTTTCGCCCTTCTATCACCGCGCCAGCGACACCCTGCTGCTCCTGGGGCGGACCTGCTTCACGCAGGACACCCTGCCGCGCTCGGGCATCAAGGGCGAGTCGCACGCGATCTGGAGTCCGCGGGCGCGCGGCCTGGAGCTGCGGCCCGACCTGATTGCCTCGTGGTGGGATCCCGAGCGCGAGGACGCGGTGCCGTGGCAGCGCGTCGCCTGGCAGGACGCCTACGCCGGCGCCGGGATCGACCGGGTCTACTCCTCGGATGTCAGCCAGCGCCTGGAGCTGGAGGACGGCTCGATCCTCTGTCCGGTGACCGTCGGCAATGGCGACGGCCGCGGCCGTGCCGGGGTGCTGCGGATGGTCCGCGAGGGCGAGCGCCTGCGCGTCGTCGAGCGCGGCACCATCCTCGTCTGCGACCAGGAGCGCGGCCTGCACGAGCCCTCGCTGGTCCGCTACGACGGGCGCTTCCTGCTGACCCTGCGCAACGACCTCCGCGGCTATGTGGCCAGCTCCCGCGATGGGCTGAGCTTTGCTGCGCCGGTGCCCTGGACCTTCGACGACGGCGAGGAACTCGGCAGCTACAACACGCAGCAGCACTGGCTGTGCTTCGGCGGGGTGCTGTACCTGGTCTACACCCGCCGCAGCCCGCTCAGCGGCGGTGTGGTGCGCCACCGCGCCCCGCTGTTCCTGGGCGAGGTCGACCCGGAGAGGCTCTGCGTGCGCCGCGACACGGAGCGCGTGGTCATACCGGCCAACGGCGCCCGCATGGGGAACTTCTGCACGCTGAACCTGGACGATGACGAGGCCTGGGTCATCACCGGCGAGTGGCTGCAGGCGCTGGTCGAGGGCTACCGCGAAGGGATGCCCTTCTACGCCGATGCCGCGCGCGGGACCTCGCCTTACAACCGCATCCAGTACGTCGGCAACCTGCTCCTGGCGCGGCTGCGCCGCGACGGCTGATCAGGCCGTCGGCACGGCCACCGGCACGCCCCTGGCCATCGACTCGAGGGCCGCAAAGGCGACGGCGCCCGACATGGCGGCGTCGCGAATGCCGGCGGATGGGTCGTCGCCGTCGCGGATGCGCTCGAGGAAGTGCTGCAGGAGGGCCAGGTCGTGGTGCTGATGACCGGCGCCCGCCGGACGCGGCACCTCGATCACCTCCGTCGGACGGTCGGGCAGGCGGCTCAGCTCGATGCGGTAGGTGCTCAGGTCACAGCGAATCTCGCCACCCGTGCCCACGATGACCAGACGGCGCTCACCGCGCGGCGAGACCAGGGTCATGGTGTAGGACAGGCGCATGCCCTGGTCGTAGTCGGCGATCAGGGTGACCGTATCGGTGGTGTCCTTGTCGACATTGTAGACGCAGACCGGCTCGGGCAGGACCTGGGGTCCGGCGGTGTCGTAGAAGCGCTTGCGGTAGGCCTCGCCCTGGTCGGCGACGTAGAGGCAGTCGGCAGTGCGGTCACAGCGGTCGCAGCGGTCGCCGGCATCGGCACGCGGCACGAAGACCGCCGTGCCGCCGAAGGCCGCGACGCGCTGCGGGTAGCTCGCCGTGACGGCATTGACCAGGTCCAGGGTGTGGCAGCCCTTGTGCAGGAGCAGGTCGCCGCTGTAGCGCCGGAAGCGGTTCCAGCGTCGCATGTAGGTCGCCGCGTGGAACCACCCCACCGCCTCGTGCACCATGCAGACGATAGGCCTGCCGATGGCACCGCCGGCGATGAGGTCGCGGAGGCGGCGGGCGCAGGGGTCGTAGCGCAGGACGAAGCCGAGGTGCAGGATGCGCCCGGCGGCGCGGGCCGCCGCACAGATCGCCGCGGCGTCGGCCGGGTCCGTCGCCAGGGGCTTCTCCACCAGCGTGTGCAGACCGGCCTCCAGACAGGCGACCGCCGGGGCGCGATGCGATGAGTCCGGAGTGCAGACCAGCACCGCGTCGAGGTCGTCACGGCGAAGGAGGTCGCGGACATCGTGCACCAGCGGCACCCCGAGGCCATTCCGCGCCGCGAAGGCCTGCAGAATCTCGGGGTTGTGGTCGCACAGCGCCCCCCACTCGGCCAGGCCCGGCGGCAGGCGACGCAGCACATCCGCGTAGATCTGACCGCGACCGCCGGTGCCAATCAACGCCAGCCGCAACGGTGTACCCATGGGCTCATGTCCTTTCCGCAAACACCCTGCGCCGACGCCTCGGCGCGGTCTCCGCAGGACCATACCGCCGCCGGCGCCGCGCGCCAGGCGCGGGCCGCGCGGCGCGGGCGGAATCCGGGGGGAGTGGGGGAGAGTGATCGGACCGATCAGACGGATCGGGCGGATCACCCCCGCGCCGGCGCCGTACGGCATGGCGCGCTCCGCCGGCGACCGAGGCCCGGGAATGGAACGCCCAACGCCGAACGCTCAACGTCAAACGCCCAAGGCCCGAAACCCAAAGCCCGAGGGCGAACTCCGAACTCTGAACTCCGAACTCTGAACTCCGAACTCATCCCCCCGACACCCGACCCTCGACCCTCTGGGTTGCGGGCAGAGCCCGCGCGGGGTCGGTCCGTGTCCCGGACCCGAGGGCCGCGTCCTCGCGGCCCGCCGCCCCGGCGCCGGGCGGCTGGCGGTACCTGGCGGGCGGTGTTACGTTACCGGCTATAGTACCTTGACTTTGGCCGCGATGGGTCGACAGTGAGCCGGCGTTCCGGATGGCGCTCCGTGTGGGGTGTGTCACCGGGCCGCCATCGAGAAGAGGCGCCTGCGAGCGATGAGACTGTCTGAACTCCTGACGCAAGGGCTGATCAAAGTCGGCCTGGAGAGCGAAGAGAAGGAAGAGCTGTTCCAGGAGATGGTGCAGCTCTTTGTGCAGTCCGGTCTCATTCGCGACCGCGACGCGGCCCTGCGGGCGCTGCTCGAGCGCGAGTCGAAGATGAGCACCGGCATTGCGCGCTGGATCGGCCTGCCGCATGGCAAGCTCGATGAAGCCGACGGCATTCTGCTGGCCATCGGGACCTCCCGCAAGGGCATCGAGTACGACTCCCTGGATGGCGAGCCGGTGTATGTCGTCATCATGGTCTTCGCGGAGATCGGCAATCCGGGTCCGCACGTCGAGGCCCTTGCCGAGATCTCCCGGCTCTTCTCCATCCCCGGCTTCACCGAGCGCATCCGCGAGGCGCGGACGCCGGCGGAGCTGCTGCAGGCGATCAAGGACGAGGAGTGATGGACGACA
>JAAYZO010000100.1 GCA_012514865.1 Lentisphaerota bacterium
CCTCGGCCGGGATGGCGGCGCCGTCCGGGCCGCTGAAGGCGGACACCGCCAGGTCCAGGCCGGCGATGGGCACGGCGCTGCGCACCAGCACCTGGAAGCCCTCCCACTCGCCGCGGGCGGCCTGGAGATGCGCCTCTCGAGTGTTCCCGGGCGGCGCCTCGCGCAGAACGCGTCGGGTGGCGGTCTCCGTCCAGACGCTGATCTCCGCGGCGGCGGCCATGCCGCAGATGGCCAGGGCAACGCAGGCTGCCCGCGCGTGCTGATGTCGCATGGTACCGGTCTCCTGATGACCCGCATGGGGGAACGCCGATCCGAACTCCACACCCCGGGCGCCTCGTGGGCGTCAGCCTGACCTATTCACGCGCCGCACGGCGGCCTCTTGCTCAGGGCTAACCTTGAGAAGCGGCGCACCGCGACGCGCGTCGAAACGTGCGCCGCGGAGCAGCGCGGCGCACGTGGACTGTGAGCGAAGCATCCGCGCTTCGCGAGTGATCCAGGTTAGGACTTGGCGCGCACGGCGGCCACGTGCGCCGCGATCCGCGCCACGGTGTCGATCCAGATGCCGTTGGCCGGGTCACGGCACCAGGCGCAGAGGGCGTCCAGGGTCTCGGGCGTGACGCACTGGCGGGGCAGGTTGCCGACGTCGTGGCCGACGAAGATGACCCACTGGCCCTGCTCAACGGCCTTGGCGAGCGTCGCCAGGAGTTTCTCCAGCGGCACGCTGTCCATCTCGGTGCCGCCGAGGGCCGCGAGGTCGCAGAACCACGGCCGGTTGAGGAACTCCTCGCGGAAGCCGCGGCCGGCGAGGAAGCGTCGCGCCACGACCGGGACGTAGCTGCGGCGGTCGATGCCGCGTCCGACGAAGGTCTGTCCGCAGGGGTAGGCGAAGGTACTCGGCGGCACGCCGAGCATCTCCTGCAGCCGCCGGCTTGCCTCGAGGAGTTCCTCGTCCATCATCTCGAGGGTGTAGTTCTCGAGGACATTACGGGCATTCCAGACGAAGTTGCCGCTGCACGAGTGCCGCAGGCTGTGGTTGCCGATCTCGTGGCCGGCCGCCAGGGCCGCCTGCCAGTCGGCGAGGCGCTCGCGCAGGCGCTCCGGCGGGGTGTAGAAGGTCCCCCGGACGCCATGCCGCCCCAGGACGGGCACCCCCTCGTCGAGCTGGCTGAAACGGGCGTCGTCGAAGCTCAGGCTGACTGCGGCGCGGGCGTCGTTCGGCCAGGGGAAGCGGTCCTGTGCTGTCATCGTGCGTATCCTCCCTCGCGGGCATAGGCCGTGGTCACGGCCAGCTCCAGCCGGCAGCCGGGGGTCAGTTCACGCGGGCAGCCGCCGGCCGCCTCGATCTCCATGAAGAAACTCGGGTCGCTGTAGACGCTGAAGCGTATCGGCGGGCCGTCCGGTTCGTGCTGTGGCGGCCGGTCGGCGAGGTCGACGTAGGCCTGTCCGGCCGGCAGGGCGCCGCTGGTGCGGTGCACGCGCAGTCCACGGCGCGGGTCGACGAACTCGACGTAGCCGACGGCGGGGGAGAGGCCGAGCTGGAAGCGCGGCCCGCCGGCGGTCTGGGCCTGCCAGACGCCATCCTGGCAGTGGCGGCGGTCGGCGCTCGGGTCGTAGAGGTCCCAGACGCAGCCCGTGCCGGCGTCGGGAAAGCGCGCCACGCAGCCGGGGCCGCAGTCGAACTGGCAGAGGGTCCAGGGCGCCAGGAGGAGGGTCTCGCGGGGGTGGGCGCCGGCGCCGAGGTACTCGATGACCTCGGTCACGTGGACGGTCAGAGCGTCAGGGGCATGCTCCAGTCGGATGTGTCGTTCGAAGGCGGTCGGGACGCCGAGGCCCTGGGCGTTGATCAGGTCGATTTCGGCCCGGACCACGGCGCTGGTCGGCCCGGAGGCCGTCACCTCGAAGCGTGCCGACGAGAGCCCGGGCGGCACCCGCCAGGCGCCGGTGCTGTACTCGTAGCCGACGCGTGAGCCCTCGGGGGCGGGCCAGAGGCCGTCGCCGCCGGGGTTGAGGTAGCGCTGGCGGGTGCAGGTGCCGAGCAAGGCCTCGGGGTTGACGCGGTTGAGGACATCGCCATGCAGGGCGGTGAAGAGTCGGCCCTCGAGGTCGAGGCCGACGACGACGCCGGCCGACTCGCTGCCGACCAGGTGGCAGCGGCGGCGGCCTTGTTCGAACAACTGCAGCAGCTCGGCTGTGGTCATGGCGCGCTCCTATCGCGGTTCCGAAGCAGTCCTCCGGTCGGGCCCGGCGCCGCGGCCGCTGCGTCGGCCGCACCCGCACCGGGGCAGGGCGGCGAGGCCGCGGCGAGGCCGGTTCAGGCCGCTTCAAGGCGGCAGACTACACCATACGCCGGCCGCCTCGGAAAGCCAAAGGCCGGCAGCGGCAACCCAGGGCTGTTTGAAAGTCCGGTTCTGGCACCCCTCAAGGGTGCATGGCGTGCCATCGGCGGTTCCGGGGGTCGTACTGCGCACGACCACCGGCTACGATCTTGCACCCCTCCAGGGTGACCGAGAGAACGCTGACGCGATCTTCGAACCGCTCTGGCGGCAACCCCGCGCCCGGAGCCGGGTCGAAGCCAGTGGAGTCCGCAGGGTCCGGTTGCACGGAGGATCACACCATGCCGTTCATCCGCATCCCAGGAACACCCGGTCGTTTCTTCGTCTCGAAGTCGGTGCCGGAGGGCTTCCGCAAGTACATCTGTTCGGGGTGCCGTCAGTGCCAGGTGTGCAGTGACGAGCGTTGCCGGCCCTGCCGAACGGGTGTCGAGGCGGCTCCGACGTCGGCGGTGACGCCTGAGACGGCGGCACGCTGACGCCCGTCCCGCCGGTCGGCGCTCGAGCCGGCCGGCGGGATCCCGATCACGAGTCTGACGACGGTTCGTATGCCGCGCCCACCGCGGCGGCCTTCGCGCGCGGCGGGGGCGCCGTTTTTGTCGTGGTCCTGTCGCGAGGGTACTCCTCCTCTTGATTTCCCCGGCCCGCGGTCTAGGCTAGGCATGGCGGGCGGCGTGGCCCGGTCGGGCCACGTCGAGGCCGGCCGGCTGTGGCTCGTCGGAACCATCGCGGTGGGTTACGGTTGCGGCCCCTTGGTCAGAGTGCCGCGTTCACGCGGAAGCGTGCGCCGTGGCTTCAGCCCGGCGCAGCCACGGATGCCGCCGCGGCCTGAAGGCACGCGGCACGCTTCCGGCTGAAGCCGGTGCTCTGGCAGAGCAGGCTCCGTGGACAGTATTCTGTCGCGTTGTGACCGCCGCCGAGGGCCTGCATGTCTGGCGTTGGTGACTGGTCTGTGAAGGGTCAGGAGGAACTCATGGGCTATCTGATTCAGAGCGAGCACAGGCGTCGTCTCGAGGCAGTGCGTGAGCTGCTGCAGGCCAGGCAGCTCGACATGGCGCTGATCTACTACGACGAGTTCAACATCGGCAACGGCTGGTACCTGACCGGCTGGTGTCCGCAGTTCGAGAGCGGCGCGGTGCTGGTGCCGCGCTGTGGCGAGCCGATGCTCCTGGGCGGTCCCGAGAGCGAGCCGTTTGCCAAGCTCGACAGCGCCATCACCCTCACCCGGAACTTCCCCGTGTTCATGGTTCCGGACGAGGAGTACCCGAACGCCGAGATCATCGATTTCCCGAAGCTCTTTGCCGAGCTGAACGGCCTTCTGGGGAAGGTGCGTCGTGTCGGCATGGTCGGCGGCGGGCGTATGCCGGCGGCGTGCTACCGTCAGATTGCCGAGGGCTTTGCCGGGGTAGAGATGGTGGACATCACCGATGCCTACGTCGCCCTGCGTTTTGCCAAGTCCGACTGGGAGCGCCGTCAGATCCGTGCCGGCTTCCGTCTGGCGGACCGCTGCTGGGAGGCGATGAAGGCCGAGATTGCCCCGGGCGTCTCCGAGATTCAGGTGGCGGCGGCGGGCGAGTACGCGGCGCGCTCGCGTGGTGCCAGCGGCTTCGGCTTCACGGCGATCGTCGGCAGCGGCCCGCGCTCGAATGCGGTGGTGCCGACGGCCAGCAGCAAGAAGCTGGCGGCCGGCGAGATGGTCATGGTCGGCATGGCTCCGAAGGTCAACGGCTACGCCGGCGTGGTCGGCGACCTCCTGCCGGTCAGCGGTCGTTACACGGCCCGCCAGAAGGAGTGCCTCGAGCACCTCACGACGGCGATGCGTCTGACGCGCGAGCAGCTCATGCCGGGCCGTGTCGGCAAGGAGATCGACGCCCCGGCGCGCGCCTGGTTCGCCCGGCACGACCTCCTGCGCTACCTGGTCTGCCCGTTCGTGCACACCATCGGCCTGCAGGAGGCCGAGTCGCCGTTCTTCGGTCCGAACAGCGTTGATGTTCTGAAGCCGGGCATGACCGTCTGCATCGACGTCAGCTTCTTCGGCCATCCCGAGTTCCATGGCGCGCGCATCGAGACCGGCTACGAGATCACCGAGCGCGGCCCGGTGCCGATGAGTCCGAAGATGGACGCGCATTTCTGCGGTTGAGGGGAGAGCAGCGCATGAAGGCCCAGGCCAGCACCGGCGCGATGGACGTCGTCTTCGGCATCGACATGGAGACCGACATCGGGTCGTTCACCGCCAACTACGAGGGCGTCAAGCACGGCACGCCGCGGCTTCTGGAGCTCTTCCAGCGCCGCGGCATACCGGCGACCTTCTTCTGGACCGGCCACGCCGCCGAGAACAACCCGGCGATGGTCCGGCGGGTCCGCGATGCCGGGCATGAGACCGGCTGTCACGGCCTCTACCACGAGACCCTCGGCGACCCGATCTTCCCGTTGCCGAACAACTGGCCGGTACTGCCGAGCGAGGTGGAGGGCCGCATCCAGGCCGCCACCGACCTGGTTGCGCGCTATGCCGGCGTCCGTCCGGTGAGCTTCCGCTGCCCGCGGCTCTGGGGCAGCACCACGGTCGTGCGCGTCCTGGAGACGCTCGGCTACACCTCCGATGCCTCGCTGCCGCTGTACTTCTACCGCACCATGATCAAGCCCTACCACCCCTCGGCGCGCGACTGGACTCGTCCCGGCCGTCTGAAGCTGGTGGAGATCCCGAACTTCTGTGACCTGAGCATGGAGAGCCAGGATCCGGAGTACCAGCGCGACCGCGACCAGTGGCCGCTGTTCCGGACGCGTTCGGCGCGGGCGCTGCTGGAGAAGGTCGACGCGTTTGCCGCGTACGTGCGCGAGCGCGGTGTCCGGCCGGTGCTGTGTTTCTACTTCCATCCGTGGGAGTTCCACGAGATGCCGCAGGGCTGGATCGACTTTGGCGAGGCGGCGGTCAAGCCGCAGTCTTTCATTGTCAAGAACACCGGCGCCAAGGCCGTAGAGCAGTTCGACCGGCTCTGTGCCGGCCTGGAACGCCGCGGCGCGCGTTTTGTGACGGCGGGGGAGCTGGCTCATGAGTATCGCTAGTATTCCGGTCGTGCCGACGCCGTCGTCGGTGGCCCTGATGGCGTTGGCGGCCGGTCCGGCGAGTGCCAGCGAGCTGATGGTCGGCAGCCACCCGCCGGCGCTGGGCCTGCCGCACTTCCCGACGCCGGCGCAGGCCTTGGTCTGGCGCAATTGGGAGATCGTGCCGGTCGAGCGTCTGGCGGCGGTCCTGGAGACGACGCCCGCGGTGGTCATGGAGCTGGCGGGCGACATGGGGCTGAGGCTGCCGCCCCAGGTCGCGCCGGAGTGGCTCGAACGCGGCTATGTGACCCTCATCCGCGCCAACTGGCACCTGCTGCCCTACGAGCAGCTCCTGCGGCTCCTGGACTGGCCGGCCAAGAAGCTGGCGGACACCCTGCGCGAGGACGACTTCCTGTGGAACAAGCTGGGTCTTCTCAAGCCCGACTGCCCGCGCCTGGTGTACCGTCCGCTGACCGCTTCCGAGCGCGCTGCGACGGCGGCCCTGCGCGGCGTGGTCCGCGAGCACTTCCCGACCCTGCAGGACGACGACACCGAGAGGCCCTTCGGCTTTCTCGAGGCGATGGCGACGGCGCCGGCGGGCCTGTCCCGGTCGCCGGCGGCCGCGGCGGCGGCCGGCGGTGACGCCTTCGGCCTGCGTCTGATCTACTCCTACTCGGCGGTCTATGGCGATCCGCTCATGACGCCCGAGCTGGATCCCTTCCCGGATGGCCTCCTGGCCCGCCTGGGCGAGGTCGGTGTCAACGGCGTCTGGCTGCAGGGCATCCTCTACACCCTGTACCCCTGGGAGGCGGCCCCCGAGTACGCCGTGGGCTGGGAGACGCGCCTGCGCAACCTGCGCGCGCTGGTGGCGCGTGCGGCGGCGCGCGGCATCGGTGTCTACCTCTATCTCAACGAGCCGCGCAGCATGCCGCTGTCGTTTTTTGCGGGGCACCCGAATCTGAAGGGCGTCGAGTTCCCGGCGCTCGGTGTGGCGGCGATGTGCACCTCCGAGCCGGCGGTGCTGGACTACCTTCGTCGGGCCACCGCATGGCTGTTCGAGCAGGTCCCGGATCTGGCCGGTGTGTTCACCATCAGCATGTCGGAGAATCCGACGCACTGCCACTCGAAGAACACCGGTCAGGGCTGCCCGCGCTGTGCCGGCCGGCCGGTCCCGGAGGTGGTTGCCGAGGTGAACCGTGCCATTGCCGAGGGGGCGCATCGGGTCAAGCCCTCGGCGCGGGTGCTGGTCTGGACCTGGGCCTGGCCGCTGAGCTGGGCCAGCCAGGCCGTGGCGCTGCTGCCGCCGGATGTCGAGGTGATGAACGTCAGCGAGGAGGCCCTGCCCACGCACGTCGCCGGCATTGACGGTCAGGTGGTCGACTACTCGATTTCGCAGGTCGGCCCCGGACCGAAGGCCAGCGCTCTGTGGAAGGAGTGCCGCGAGCGCGGCCTGCGCACGGTCGCGAAGGTGCAGTTCAACAACACCTGGGAGTGCTCGGCGGTGCCCTACCTGCCGACCTTTGACCTGGTCGAGGCGCACCTGCGCAACCTCAAGGCGGCCGGTGTCGACGGCCTCATGCTGAGCTGGACCCTCGGCGGTTACCCCTCGCCGATCCTCGAGCTGCTGGTGCGCCCGGCCGATGAGGTCATCGCGCGACGCTACGGCGCGGCCGTGGCCAGCCGCGTTCGACTCGCCTGCCGGCAGCTCAGCACCGCCTTCCAGGAGTTCCCCTTCCATATCAGCGTGCTGTATACCGCACCCCAGAACGTCGGACCGCGCAACCTCCTCTATGCCGAGCCGACCGGCTACCGCGCCACCATGGTCGGCATCCCCTACGACGACCTGAAGGCCTGGCGCGCCATCTACCCCGAGGAGGTCTTCGAGGAGCAGTTCCGCCGTCTCAGCGACGGCTGGCTCGCCGGCCTGGAGGCCCTGCGCGCCTGCCGGGCCGAGGTCGAGCCGGCGCACCGCGCCGAGTTCGACGACCTCGAACGCGTCGCCACCGCCGCCTGGTGCCACTTCCGCAGCACCTTCTGCCAGATCGCCTTCGTGCGCCGACGGCAGTCGCAGGACCCGAAAGACCGCGCCCGCATCCTCGAGCTTCTCGACGAGGAGATCGCGCTGGCGCGGACCCTCCACGACCTCGCGCGCGCCGATTCGCGACTGGGCTTCGAGGCGACGAACCACTACGCCTATACCCTCAACGACCTGCGCGAGAAGGTCCTCAACTGCACCCACCTGCGGGCCCTGCTGGGCACCTCCTGAGCATCGGCCCAGTCTTTTGCACGCCACTCGCCGCCGCGGCCGCGGTCAGGGCGTGACCACGGCGGTGAGCACGCCCCCCCTCCGGCCCGGCGCGGCGGCCGCCTGCCGCCGGCGTCGGCTCGCCCGCGGCCTCGTTCTGTCTCGCTCCCTGCGCCCGGCTGCGCCACCGGCGCGACGGGGCCTCCGCAAGGCGGCGAGCGACGCCGCCTTGCGGGAGGTCGCCGCGGGCACATGTCGGTTTCTGTCGCAAGAAGGACGGTTTTGTTGTACCGATTTGTCATTTTGTGACCATGGGGTATAGTCCCGTCGATTGGCTCCGCTTTTTTCCGGTCCGTGGTTGCCGAGGCCGTTTGGCCCCCGGGGAGGGTACTTCCCGGAGGACGGTCCTCCCTCGGCCGGTCGGTGGGGTCTCTCGGTTCGGCTGCGCTGCCGCTGGAGCGGTGGGCGCGGCGGGCTTATGGACGCGTATGTGGATACATCGACATGGTTTCCATCACGGTCGCGTGACCCTCTGGGCCATGCTGGGGTGGCTGTCGGCGGGTCTGCCGTGGGTGTCGGCCTCGTCGCCCTCGGAGGCGGGTGAGGGGCTGCATCTGAGCCCGGCGCCTCTCTGGGTAGTCGGTGGTGTGCCGATCACGAACTCGATGCTGGCCGCCTGGCTGAGCGGCGCGGTCCTGGTCGTGCTCGCGTGGCTGGCAATGCGCCATGCCACGCTGGTGCCGGGGCGGCTGCAGGGCCTGCTGGAGATGATCGGCGAGGCCCTCTTGGACTTCCTCGCCGGGATCATGGGCGAGCATCTGGCGCGCAAGACCTTCTGGCTTCTGGGGACGCTGTTTCTGTTTGTGCTGGTCTCGAACTGGATGGGCCTTCTGCCGGGCTTCGGCACGATCGGCTGGGGCGCGGCCTCCGAGCATGGCCTGCAGGTCACGCGGCCGCTGTTGCGGGGTGCCGATGCCGACGTCAACCTGACCTTCGGCATCGCGGCGCTCCTGAGCGGCTTCTGGCTGATCTGGTCGGTGCAGGAGCAGGGCGTGCGGGGCTTCCTCTGGCACCTGTTCGGGCCGAAGGGGAGTATGAAGGGCTTCATGGGGATGGTCCTGGGGATCATCTTCTTTGCGGCCGGCCTGCTGGACCTGATCTCGATCGCCTTCCGGCCGGTGTCGTTGAGTCTGCGCCTCTTCGGCAACATCTTTGCAGGCGAGACGATGATGGAGGCGATGCTGCACGCGTTGCCGCGGCTGGGCTGGCTCCTGCCGGTGCCGTTCTACTTCGTCGAGCTTCTGGTCGGCCTGGTCCAGGCCTGCGTGTTTACCCTCCTGGCGGCCATTTTTGTGATGCTGAGTTGTCATCACGACGAGGAGCCGTCGGCGTCTCCGGGATCCGGAGGCGGCCGGCACGCCGCGTCGTGAGCGGCATTTTTAGAGGCATGCGCCGGGGGGCCGCGCTGGCGGCACCCGGGCAGAAACCACGGTCAGATGGGAGCGTTGGAGCGATGGAAAACCTACACATCACGTTGACGGCAGCGAGCGTGGCCCTGGGCATTTCGGCGGTCGGCTGTGCGGCGGTGATGGCGGTGGGGCGCAACCCGGGCGCCTCGGCCAAGATCCTGGTGCAGTCGGTCCTGGCGATTGCCTTCACCGAGGCCCTGGTGTTCTACGTCATCTTCCTGGTGAAGTGACGGCGACGGTGTCCCTTGTCGTGTGGGCGGCGCGGCGCCGCCGGCGGCCGTGATGGGGTCAGCCGGCCGGGCGGCCGTGGCGGTGGATGATCTGGAACGAGTGAGGGTGGTTCGATGGCAGCGTCACCTGATGCCGTGACCGCGGCGGGCACCGGCGGCCTGAGCGCGCTGGTGCAGCAGACGGCCGAGCAGTTCGGTGTGAACTGGCCGGATCTGCTGGCGCAGATGATCAGTTTCCTGATCGTCGCGCTGCTGTTGCGGCGCTTTGCGTTCAAGCCCCTTCTGCGTCTGCTGGACGAGCGTCGTCAGCGTCTGGCCGACAGCCTGCGTGATGCGGATGCGGTGCGTGCCGAGGTCGCGCGTGCCGAGGCCGATCGTCGGGCCGTCCTCGAGGCGGCGCGTGCCGAGGCCGACCGCATCCTGGTCGACGCCCGCCAGGCGGCCGAGGCGCTGGCCGAGCGCGAACGCCGCCATGCCGAGGCAACGGCCGCCGAGATCGTCGCCCGGGCCGGCCAGGAGGCACAGGCCGAGCAGGCGCGGATGCGCACGGCGTTGCGCCACGAGCTGGGTGCCCTGGTGGTCCAGGCCACCACCGCCGTCACCGGCAGGACCCTGACTGCCGAAGACCAGGAACGCCTGCGCCAGGAAGGCCTGCGTGAACTGACTGCCTGAGGCCTCGGTGCGAGGCCGTTTCGGGAGTGGAACCCATGCGAGTTCGCGACAGCCATCGCCGGAATGCCCGCCGCCTCTGGCTGGCCTGCCTTCAGGACGGCCGGCCGCGCCCTGAGGCGGTGCGGGCGGTGGTGGCGGCGCTGCAGGCGCATCCGCAGCGCGGCGGTGCGGCGATTCTGTCGGCCTTCGTCGAGCGCCTGCGCCGCTACGACCGTCAGCATCAGGCCCGCGTCGTCAGCGCGGTGCCCATGGATGATGCGGCGCGGGCCGCGGCGGTGCGGCTTCTGAAGGGCCGCGCCGGCGGCGTGGACGAGGTCGACTTCGCGGTGGATGCCGCCCTGATCGGGGGGTTGCGTGCCTACGTCGGGTACACCCTGATCGACGGGTCGGTGCAGGGGCGTCTGCAGCGTCTGCGGCAGGCCCTGCAAGAGGACTGAGCAACAGCCCGGGCCGCTGCGGCCTGTGGACGGTGACCATGAAAGACATCCTGCGGGAACTGGAAGCGCGCATCGGCGGCCTGGGTGGCGGCGCGGAGCGTCGTGACACCGGCGTGGTGCGCGAGATTGGCGACGGCGTGGCGCGCATCGAGGGCCTCACCGAGGCCCGCCTGAGCGAGATGCTCGACCTCGGCCAGGGCACCATGGGCCTGGCGCTCAACCTCGAGGAATCCGAGGTCGGCGCGGTCATCCTCGGCGACGCCGGCGGCGTCCGCGAGGGCCAGGAGGTCCGCAGCACCGGCCGGCTGCTCGAGGTGCCGGTCGGGCGCGGCCTGCTCGGCCGCGTCGTCGACGCCCTCGGCCGGCCCCTCGACGGCAAGGGCCCGGTGCCGTCGAGCGAGTTCTACCCGGTGGAGCGCGTCGCCTCCGGCATCGTGCAGCGCCAGGCCGTCAGCCAGCCGCTGGAGACCGGCATCATGGCCGTCGACGCCATGATCCCGATCGGCCGCGGCCAGCGCGAGCTGATCATCGGCGACCGCTCGACCGGCAAGACTGCGATCGCCGTCGATGCCATCCTCAACCAGGCGCGCCTCAATCGCGCCGCCGAGGCCGAGGGCGACAGCGCCTACCGGCCGGTGTTCTGCATTTACGTGGCGGTGGGCCAGCGCCAGGCCAGCGTGGCACGCACGGTCGCCCTCCTCGAGGAGGCCGGGGCACTCCCGTACTGCGTCGTGGTCGCGGCGACCGCCGCGGAGTCGGCGGTGATGCAGTACCTGGCGCCGTACAGCGGCACGGCCATCGGCGAGTGGTTCATGGACCACGGCCAGGACGCCCTGGTGGTCTACGACGACCTCTCCAAGCACGCCGTTGCCTATCGCCAGGTGTCGCTGGTGCTGCGCCGGCCGTCCGGCCGCGAGGCCTTCCCCGGCGATGTCTTCTACCTCCACAGCCGCCTCCTGGAGCGCTCGGCGCGCCTGACCGAGGCCGCCGGTGGCGGCTCGCTGACGGCCCTGCCGATCATCGAGACCCAGGCCGGCGACGTCTCGGCCTACATTCCGACCAACGTCATCTCGATCACCGACGGCCAGATCTACCTGGAGACGGACCTGTTCTACCAAGGCGTCCGCCCGGCCATCTCGGTCGGCATTTCGGTATCACGCGTCGGCTCGGCGGCGCAGTTCAAGGCGATGAAGCAGGTCGCCGGGCGGATCAAGCTGGACCTGGCGCAGTTCCGCGAGCTGGCGGCGTTCGCGCAGTTCGGCAGCGACCTCGACCGCAAGACCCAGGCGCAGATCGAGCGCGGCAAGCGCATCGTCGAGCTTTTCAAGCAGCCCACCTGCCAGCCCCTGCCCACGGAGCTGCAGGTGGTGCTGCTCTGGGCCGTCCAGAACGGCGCCTTCGACCGCGTTCCCGTGGCCAAGGTCAAGGCCACCCAGGCGGCCCTGACCGAGTACCTCCAGCACCGTCGTGCCGACCTCCTGGCGGCGGTGCGGCGCGAGCGCGTCCTCAGCGACGCCCTCACGGCGGCCCTGGACGCGGCGATGAAGGACTTCACGGCCACGGCCGGGTGAGGAGCTCATGGCGAACCTCCGAGACATCCGCCGCCGCATCCGCTCGGTGACGACCACGGCCCAGATCACGCGGGCCATGCAGATGGTCGCCGCGGCGAAGATGCGCCGGGCGCAGCAGGCGGCCATCCAGGGCCGGCCCTACGCGGCCCTCCTCGGCGACATCCTGCGCGAGGTCACCGCGACCACGGCGCAGTACCGCCATGCCCTCATGCAGGTGCGGCCGGTGCAGACCACGGCAGTGGTCCTGGTCTCCACCGATAAGGGCCTCTGCGGCTCGCTCAATGCCAACCTCTTCCGCGAGCTGCAGCACTACGACGCGGCGTCGACGGTGTTCATCGCCGTCGGCCGTCGCGGCGCTCAGCTCGTGTCGCGCTCGCGGCGGCGCCTGATGGCCGAGTTCACCTGGCGTGAGACGCACCTCCTGGGCATGGCGCGCATGGTCAGCCGCTTCGTCTCCGGGCTCTTCCTCGATGGCGACATCGACCGCGCCGAGGTGGTCTACACCGACTTCATTTCGACCCTGCATCAGGAGCCGCGGCGGCGGCCCTTCCTGCCGATCAGCGAGATCGGCAGTATCGTCAACGACATGGACCTCGATGGCCGACGCGAGGCCGACAAGGGCGCCGGCAGCGGCATCGACCGCCTGGCGGGGTGCCTGGACTTCGTCTTCGAGCCCAGCCTGGAGGACGTCCTGCAGCCCCTGCTGGTGCTGGCTCTCGATTTCCTGATGTACCAGGTGATCCTGGAGGCGCGCGCCAGCGAGAACAGCGCCCGCATGGTCGCCATGAAGAACGCCACCGACAACGCCCACGAGCTGGTCCGCGGGCTGACCCTTGACTACAACAAGCTGCGTCAGGCAGCCATCACCGGCGAGCTGATCGAGATCAGCAGCGCCCTGTCCAGCGGCGGCTGAGGCCGCGGCGGCGGCCGTCGCCCCGGTGCCGTGTGCCGGGCTGGCGCGGCGCCGGCGGGCTGGAGACATGAGGACGACAGGCTATGAGCGTAGGCCACATCGTGCAGTTGATCGGTCCGGTCGTGGACGTCGAGTTTGCCGAGCCCCGCGAGCTGCCCGCTCTGCATGAGGCGCTCCTGGTGCCGTCGCCGCAGGATGACGGCGCCGGCCGCGACATCACCCTGGAGGTCCAGCAGCACCTCGGCGGCAACTGGGTTCGCGCCATTGCCATGGGGCCGACCGACGGCCTGCGCCGCGGCACCGCGGTGCGCAGCACCGGCAGCCCGATCACGGTGCCGGTCGGCGAGGGCGTCATGGGCCGCATCCTCAACGTCATCGGCGAGCCGGTCGACCAACGCGGCCCGGTGCAGGCCGAACGGCGCCTGCCCATCCACCGCGCCCCGCCGCCGCTGACCAGCCAGACGACCCGGCCGGAGGTGCTGACCACCGGCATCAAGGTCATCGACCTGATCTGCCCCTTCCTCAAGGGCGGCAAGGTCGGCGCCTTCGGCGGCGCCGGCGTCGGCAAGACGGTCGTCATCATGGAGCTGATCAACAACATCGCCAAACAGCACGGCGGCCTCTCGGTGTTCGCCGGTGTCGGCGAGCGCACCCGCGAGGGCAACGACCTCTACCAGGAGATGCGCGGGGCCGGCGTCATCGACCCGGACAACCCGGCGGCCTCGAAGGTGGCCCTGGTCTACGGCCAGATGAACGAGCCGCCCGGGGCGCGCCTGCGGGTGGCCCTCTCGGCCCTGACCATCGCCGAGTACCTGCGCGACGAGAAGCACCAGGACGTGCTCCTCTTCATCGATAACGTCTTCCGCTTCTCCCAGGCCGGCGCCGAGGTCTCGGCACTGCTCGGGCGCGCCCCCAGCGCCGTCGGCTACCAGCCGACCCTGGCCGCCGAGATGGGCGAGCTGCAGGAACGCATCACCTCCACCCGCGAGGGCTCGATCACCTCCTTCCAGGCGGTCTACGTCCCGGCCGACGACCTCACCGACCCAGCCCCGGCGACGACCTTCGCACACCTCGACGCCACCATCGTCCTCGAACGTTCGATCGCCGAGCAGGGCATCTTCCCGGCCGTCGACCCCCTGGCCTCCAACTCGCGGGCCCTCAGCCCGGAGATCGTCGGACAGGAGCACTACGACGTCGCGCGCGGCGTGCAGCAGGTCCTGCAACGCTACCGCGAACTCCAGGACATCATCGCCATCCTCGGCATGGACGAACTCTCGGCCGAGGACCGCCAGACGGTCTACCGGGCCCGCAAGATCCAGCGCTTCCTCAGCCAGCCCTTCACGGTGGCCGAGGTCTTCACCGGCCGGCCGGGCCGGCAGGTGCCCCTGGCCGATACCATCCGCGGCTTCCGCGAGATCCTCGACGGCCGCCACGACGCCGTCGCCGAGGCCAGTTTCTATATGAAGGGCGGCATCGAGGACGTCCGTGCCGCGGGGTGACCGACCATGGCTCTCTTCCACCTCGAGATCGCCACGCCCGAGCAGCGCATCGTCGCGGCCGATGTCCTCGCCGTGACCCTGCCCGTGGCCGAGGGCGAAATCCAGATCCTGGCCGGACACATACCCCTGCTGACCCGGCTGACCGGCGGTGCCGTCGAGATCACCATGCCCGACGGAACTCAGGAGTTCCTCGCCCTCGGTGAGGGCTTCGCGCGCATCACGCCGACCCACGTGGCCGTGCTCAGCGAAGACGCGGTGCATGCTCGCGACGTCGACGAGATCGAGGTCGAGGAGGCCCGCCGCAAGGCCGAGGCGCGGCTCAACGAGAAGCTCTCGGCCGAGGAGCACGCGGCGGTCAGCGCCACCCTCGCCCACGCCGCCGCACAGTTGCGCATCAAGCGCCGCCAGCAGGGCGGCCGCTGAAGCGCCCCGCCGCCCGGCCGGAGGAACCGACGGCGGGGGACACTGGGGACACTGGGGACTCTGGGGACTCTGGGGCCGCCGCGGGACTGCGGCGACCCCTATCCTGGAGTCCCTTGGGTCGCTTGGGTCCCTTTCTGCGCGGCCCCGGTCCCGCGCCCGCGGGGACACCGGGGCCCCCGCGGGACTGCGGCGCCCCCCACCTTGGAGTCCCTTGGGTCGCTTGGGTCCCTTTCTGCGCGGCCCCGGCCACACGGCCCCGCGTGCCCGCATGGCGGCGTCAGCCGCCCTTCCTGGGGCCATCGGCGCCTGGCCGTTCCCTCAGCGCAGGGGCTCGAGGAGGAAGGCGACGTCGTCGGGGGTCAGTCCGGAGAGGCTGCCGGGGGCGCCGAGGAGGACGCGGTTGAAGAGCTCGCGTTTGGACTCCTGGAGCTGGAGGATGCGCTCTTCGATGGTATGGCGGGCCACGAGCTTCAGGGCGGTGACGGTGCGTGTCTGGCCGATGCGGTGGGTGCGGTCGGTGGCCTGGTCCTCGACCATCGGGTTCCACCACTGGTCGTAGTGGATGACCGTATCGGCGCCGGTGAGGTTCAGGCCGGTACCGCCGGCCTTGAGGCTGAGGAGGAAGATCGGTATGGCGGCGTCCTGGTTGAAGCGGTCGACGCGGGCCTGGCGGTCTTCGGTACTGCCATCGAGGTACTCGTAGGCGATGCCGTTGGCGGTGAGCCATTCCGGGAAGAGCTTGAGGATCCCGGTGAACTGGCTGAAGAGTAGGAGGCGGTGGCCGCTGTCGATCGCCTCGAGGATGACCTCGCGGGCGAGCTCGAGTTTGGCCGAGGGCAGGGGGCCGGCGTCGGGCGGCAGGAGGTCGGGCGGCAGGAGTTCCGGGTGGCAGCAGGCCTGCCGCAGGCGCAGGAGGAGGGTGAGGATCTCGGCGCTGCAGCGTTCCCACGACGTCTCGCGGGCCGCCGCCAGCATCTGCCGGCCGGCCGCCAGGAGGGTCTCGTAGAGGTGGCGTTGCTCGTCGACGATCTCGCAGTAGAGGACCTGCTCGATCTTCGGCGGCAGATCGGCGCAGACATCGCGCTTGGTCC
>JAAYZO010000835.1 GCA_012514865.1 Lentisphaerota bacterium
CCCTGGCTGCCCTCCGCCGAGGCCGGATGACGGGGGACATACGGGGGACGCATCGAGGGCATCTGTACGCAGGACGACACCGGCGGAATGCCGGCGAGGAGGCCGCGGCAGGGCGGAGGTGGACCCGGCACAGTTCCGTCTGCCTGGCTCTCATTGCCGGGGAGCGTGAGCCGTGCCGGTTCTATAGGCGCCTCTGGTGGCGCACCAGTCCCGCGAAACAGGACGCCCCCGGACGGCCGGAGCCGTACGGGGGCGCCACTGTCCGCTTGGTGCGGAGGCTGACACAAAGGCCTGATGTTCCCACCAGGTCGGGCGAACGGCCCGCCCAAGTGCCTCAAAGCCCTGCCTCAACGGGGGACCGCCCCTAGGCGAGGACCGCAGAGATACCATAGCATGCCCGGCGGCACGCAGCCAGCCCACAAAGCGCAACGGGCCTCCACGGTGCGTGAGACGAAAAGGCCAGGAACCGCTCCGCACCCGGTTACAAACCGAGGGGTGGATTACCTGGCCGGAATAACTCTATCTTGCGGGTGACGCTCCGTCAACAGGAGTGCCGTCGCGGCCAGGGCATCTCGGCGATCGCGGCGGCGCCCACTCGGTCACCCTCCTGTGGAAATCGACCGCGATTCCCATGGTGACACGATCGGGCGGACACTGCGCCCCGCGGGCGCTGAAGGGGTGCCATAACTGGCCGTTGGGCAACCCTGCGCCGCGGCTTGGCACGCTCTATTCACCTGCAACCTGCAGATCGGCAGCGCGGCAGATCGCCGCCGGGGTGCCATCCATCAGGACCGCGAGTTCCCGGCACTTGGCCTGGGCGTCCTGGTCAGACTCCGCGATCTCGCGGATCTTCCCCATCTGCTCCTGCGCCACCGCCGCCGGCATGGCCCTGCCGTCGTCACCGACCCACGTCTCGCCGAACACGTTCAGGGCCCCGAGGTACTCCACACGACCCAACTGCTTGCCCTTGAAGTTCCGGTCGAAGTACGGATCGGCGAGCGGCTGGCGCAGCGCCGTCATGGCACTTGACAGCAGCGACAGCAGCGTGCCCCACTGGGAGAGGTTCGGCGAGGCGGTCTGCGCCGGGACGCCCACCGGCGTCGAGCAGATCTGCGGCGTGATGCGGCCACGGACCATCGTCCTGAGCCGCTGAGCGATGAGGCCTCGCACCTCCTCGAGCTTGGCTTCGGGGATAGGCTGCCGGCCGGTCAGCTCGTGGTAGATGTCGTTCAGATCGCGGGCCACCTGCACATCCCGGCTCCTGCAGAAGGCCGCGACGTCCTGACCGACTTCGCTGGCGAGCAGCTCCTGAGCCCTCTTGTTCATCCCGCCGAGTTCCCCCTCAAGCAGGGGCATGGCGGCGGCAGGGACCCACCGCTGACCCTTGCCGAGCTGGAGCCCCAGGAGCTCGAGCAGCGGCGCCACGGATCGACACTTCTCGACCTCCTTGGCTACGGCCTCGTCAAGGATGTTCAGTGTGTAGCTCTGGTGCTGTGTGACCCGGCCGACCTTGCGCGTCGCGACCTGGTCGAGGAGCCGCGCATTGATGGCGATGCTGGTGGGCCTGATACGCGTGCTCTCGTCCACGGTCACGAGCGCGCCCTTGGACAGCACGGCGGCCAGGCGCGCAAAGAGAGGATCCATAGGCTTCAGCCCGGTGCCCTGCGTGGGCGTCTGCACCGGCTG
This sequence comes from Lentisphaerota bacterium, assembly GCA_012514865.1. Classification (GTDB taxonomy): domain Bacteria; phylum Verrucomicrobiota; class Lentisphaeria; order Oligosphaerales; family JAFGRS01; genus JAGVUW01. The sequence goes on from JAAYZO010000835.1 coordinate 1,687, forward strand.
GCCCTGCGTGGTGACGGCGGTCACCTCCCCAGTCACCGGGTCGATGGTCACCTTGCCGGTCATCCCGGCCGCGTCCGGGGAGTCCGGGTGCCGGCAGAGCGCCTCATAGTCGTTCCAGGCCCGTGCCGCCGCGATCTCGCCAGGGGCCGGGACGAGGTGCGGGATCCGCACGGATGTGTCAGTCAGCGGCGATGAGCGGCTCCAGACCCAGTCGAACCACTGCCGCCAGGAGTTCAGCAGGACCGGCTCCGGCGCGAAGACGAGGTTGAGGCTGAAGGGATGCCACGGGTCGGCCCCGAGGTCGCAGACCGAACCCATGGCCAGGTGAGACGGCGCGTCAGCCGGGCCCTGCAGACATAGGCAGGTCGGAGGCCGGGCCTGCACCCGCGCGTCACCACGCACGAGACTCGGCAGCGGCCAGACGCGGAAGGCCACGTTGCGCCCGGCCACGGCGCAGGTGTTCGCCAGGGCCATCACCTCCCGCAGGTGCCTCTCGCGGGTCGGGCACGCCGGCGAGACCACGATGACCAGCCAGCACACCTCCAGGCTCTCGCGTCCCACCACCTGCCGGAGCATCTCAACGCCCGCGTCCGCCAGGTCCGGCACGACGCCCATGATCCTCGTCGCCGCACCGACCAGCTCCCGGAACGGCGGCGAGGAGGCATACACGGCATGCCGACCCAACACCCGCGTGTCGGGCCAGAGGTAGGGGGGCTGGGGAATGACCGGTTTGGCGTCTTCCATGCGGCGTACTTCTCCCGTCAGAGGAGCGCCACGGACACTGCGCAACGCCCCACTCGGTCGCCACCAGGTTGGCTCCCGAGCCCCCCAACGCCCAACGACCGCCTGGTGCGGCCGGCGCCGCGACGGAGGATGCCCGACGACGACGGCGTCATAGCGGCATCGCCGTCTCTGGCAGCGACGGGTCAGCGGGCAGGCTGCGCCGAGGGCTTGACGGGGGGAAACTTGGGCGCCTGGGGAACAGGGCCAAGGGCGTTGCGCTTCCACGCGGGCCATTTGGCCACCATATCCCGGGTGGCCTTTATGTCTTTCAGGAAGTCCGCTCGCTGCTTCTGTTGCGCAGTCATCTCTCATTCCTCCTCTGACCGGCAACAGGATCGCTTTCACACCCACAGGCTCAACGCCGCAACGAGCGGCAGTATTGGCTCCGCGGCGCGGGACCGCCACCAGGTTACTGCACGCGTTTCGTTCGACTGCGACGTCGTGCAGCCGGTTGCGCATGTTGCGGCTTGCCCAGGCCGTCCTGACTGTGGGCACGGTCAACCGACGCCCCGAACTCGCCCGCCGCCAGCGATTCGAGGTCGAGGTACGACACCGCCGCCATGGGGATGCGCATGGAACTGGCCGGCAGATCCCACTGCAATGTCGCCCCAGTGCCGTCCTTCCTGCACAATGGGTAGCCGTCGCCAAGTTCGACGGAAAACAGGTCGAAGAACCGGCGCGGACCCACGCCAACGAACGGCTCAAAATGTACCTTGTCTGCAGCACCTGAAAAGCCCATTTCCATGGAATCCGCATGGAATTCGCGGGCTTTGCTCTTGGGGTACGGCTCGATGTAGACGACGCGCGTGATGCCGGCTGCGATGATATGCTTGGCGCAGTTGTGGCAGGGGAAGGTCGTGCAGTAGAGCGTGGCACCTCTGGTGACAATGCCGTTCCGGGCGCAGCTCAGGAGCGCCTCCATTTCGGCGTGAACGACTCGGCCGTACTCCGTAAGATGGCGAATGGCGCTCTTCTCGAGCACGTCCCGGCACTTCGCCGCGTCCATCCCTTCCCCTGCCAGGGCGCCGGCGATCTCGTCCACAATCCGCGTCTGTTCCACCTTGTTGGAGTCATTACCGCGTTTCCAGTCGCGTCCGTTCTCCGCATCCACCAGCTCGCCGGACGTCCCGTCGAGCTGGGGCCAGTAGAGCCCGCCGCCGTAACGCGGGCAGTCGTTGGCTCCCGTGGAGAGCAGCTCGTTGTCTTTCGCGATCACGGCCCCAACCTGACGCGACAGGTCTGCCGAACGCAGAGCAGCGGCGAAGGCCATGAACATGGCATACTCGTCGAAGGTGGGCGTGAGGTAGGGGTGACCGAAAAGAAGGTCCACAATCCGCCAGACGCTGTGCTTCAGATGACCGTCGTGAGGGGTCAAATGGACGAAGAAGTCTGAGAGGTGGAACGCTGCGCCCGTGCGCTGCCCCCATTCCAGATGCGCATCCTCATCGCGCTCCATCAGCTTCCCGGCCTCCTCTGGCGCAACCTTCCGGTCCTCCAGGAGATAGCGTTCGCGCCACTCTCTGTCGCAGTAGACCCCCAGCAGGTAGAAGCCGCCCGGGTAGAGCTGGCGTAGGCGATGCACCTCGTCGGGGTGCTTGGCGAGCACTCCATGTCCGAGTGCCTGAAGCGGATGCGCCGGCTCTTCCTCATCATGGTCGTACCGAGCTACGCGCTGCTCTTCGCTATCGGCTTCGCCACTGCTTCGCGAAGCCTCTGGGTGCTGCCGATGCTGGCAGCGGCGGCCTGGCTGAACTACTTGGCATTGCGCCGAGTGGACAAGGTTGGGTGGGAGATGCTTTGCTATGCCAGGGGAGCCACCGGGGAGCAACGTGTGGGCGAGGTCCTTAAGGGACTGCCGGGCGCCTACCGGGTGTTCAACAACCTCACGCACCCGTCTCTCGCAGGGAACTGCGACCATGTTGTGGTCGGCCCGACGGGCGTCTTCCTGATCGAGACCAAGAACTGGCGGGGCCGGGTGTCTCTCGGGCCCGGCGATGTCCTGCTCGAAAACGGCAGGGCGTTGCCCGAGCAGGAAAAGGCCATGGGCCGGGTGGCGAGCAACGCCGACGTGCTGAAGCGTATGGTCACGCCTCTGACGAGGGGAGTCGACTTCTGGATGCAGGCCGTCATCGTCTTCCCGGTGGCGTACGTCGAACGCGGCCGAGACCGCAGCTCTCGCGTTGACCTGAAGGAGATCGCAGACCTCGAGCGCTATCTGACGCACCCGCGCAAGCGCGTGCTGGACCTCGAGTCGGTCGAGGCCATCGCCACGGCTCTCAGCCTGCTGCAGCAGGCGCAAAAGACACCAGCCGTGCCAGCCGCATCGGCGCCCCATCCCTCCACGCCCGGGGCCGACGCGCCCCGGTCCGGCCTGCCTGCTAACCAGCCACCGGGATGATCCGCCCGACGATGTCGGCGAAGAACTCTTTGGACCAGACGTCGAGGGCATGGCGATCGCGGACGAAGGGGGCGACCTCGGTCCGGGCTTGACTGACGTCGAGTCGGTCGACCGCCTCCCGGAGTAAGCGCGTGAGGTCGTCAGGGGCAAGGGCTTCCGGCCGGGTCCAGTGCCCCGACTGCCGCAGGCGCTGCTCGAGATGCGCGAGGTTGACCCTGGGGTGACGACCGGCATACCAGACCAGATCGTACCAGTCGCGCCCCTTGACTCGCAGCCCCCACGTGCGGCAAAGGACGGCGTGGAGCTTCCCGGCGAGGAGGTCTGGCAGCGCATACGCCCGTACCGGGAAAGGGATGGGCCGCAACAGGTACCGGACCTCCGTTCCGAACCCGCCCGGCGGGTCGGTGTCCACCTCCAGCTTGATCTTCAGTTGCGCGGCGGGATGGAGGCCACGCAGGAGGGTTTCCCCGGCCTCGATGCGGACCATCTCACGGAGCGTGTTCGTCTTCAGGAAGGCAGACTCGATAGCAGTGCTACGCGCCTTCTCCCGCCGCTCAAACTCGACCTCGAAACCGAAGCCCTCGACCTCCCGCCGCAGGGCTGCTCCGTACTGGCCGAGGGTGAAACCTGGCGTCGGTTGCAGAAGCGAGAAGTCCAGGTCCTCGGAGTAACGGTCCAGCCCGTGCAGAACCCGCAGCGCCGTCCCGCCGTAGAAGGCCGCGTGCTCGAAGAAGCGCGCCCGCCAGAGGCCCAGCAGCGCCAGCTCCTGCAGGATCTCCCGGAGGGCATTGAGGTAGTCCTCGCGGGTCTGGCAGGTGTACCGCTCCAGCATGCTGCGGATCGCGTCGTTCATGCGTTGTCCTCCGCCGCGCGCAGGCTCCGGAGGAAGCGTAGCAGGTTGTCGATCTTGGGGGACTCGTAGGCCTGTCCGATTGCCGCCAGGCGCTCGGCGTCCAGCAAGCGCAGGCCTTCGGGCTCGATGCGAAGGTCGTCCAGCAGGTAGGGCCCGTAATCCCTGATCCGGGCACCCGCAAAGCGTGAGTCCGTCCACACCTTGTCCACCAGGGCCTTCTCGGGCGAGGCCATCAGGAACGCGGGTTCGGCAGCCGTAACCAGTTGCACTCCGGCGGTGTACCTGGCAGGCGTCAACATGCGATAGCTGAATGTCCCGAAGGGCGTCTCGAACCGCCGGGACCGGCCGGTCGTGACCGAGGTGACCGTCTCCACCCGTTCTGGGACAAGCCCATGGGAACTGAGGGCACTGTCGAGGCTGACGTAGGAGGGGCCGTAGACCAGGTTGGCCAGGTACTCGCGGACTACAGGCTGCCGCCGGAACGGCTCCCCGAAGGTGTAGAGCCCCTTGCGGACGCGGACGATGTCTCCCTTGGCCACGAGCCGTTGGATGCGGTCTCGCGGCTTCTGGTAGACCCGCAGGCACTCCAGGAGGGCCTGGTAGTCGAAGACCTCCTGCGGCAGACTCTCGCGGATATGCCCGATATCGACCATGGCCATGATTTACTGCGATTTATGTCCACTACTCATGGACATACTATGCACTAACCTGGATTATTCGCGAAGCGCGGATGCTTCGCTCACCATCCACTTGCGCCGCAATGTACTGCGGCGCA
>JAAYZO010000836.1 GCA_012514865.1 Lentisphaerota bacterium
CCCCCCCGGGCGCTGTCGGCGCCCGGGGAGGTCCACGGACCTCGCCGCGGAGCTACCGGCCGGCGCCGGTGCCGGTGCGGTCCAGACTCACCATCGTCGGCACCCGCCAGCTCTGCCCCGGCTCGACGTTCATCCGCAGGCCCTTGGCGGGCTCATTCGGATCGACAAAGCCGCGCACCAGGGTGATGCCGCCGAGGGAGAGGAGGCGGCCCTGCGGGGGTGCGGCGAGGGTATAAGCGGCATCCTGGACGCCGTCGTTGGCGATGAAGATCGTCCGGCCGGCGTGCTGGCCTGCCGGGAGCGCCTCCGAGATCTCGAGCTGCTGATTTGCCGGGTCCTCGGCGAGGACGCGGGTGATGGTGCCGGTGTACTCGGACCGCTCACAGCGCAGGTCGCAGTCGGGCCCGGTGAGTCGTGTGCCGGCCATCAGCTTGGCATGCTCGAGGCGTCCGCCGCGGTAGGCGAGGAAGCCGTAGAGGCCCTCCAGGACGATGCCGCCCTCGACCTCGACGCGCCCGGCGGTCTCGCAGGCGATGACCGTATCGACGCGGCCGTCGGCGGTGGTGACCTCGATCGCCACCGGGTTCGTATCGGGGGTGGCGCTGACCACCGTCAGCAGGCGCACCCGGCTCAGGAAGGGCGCGCTGTCGTAGGGCTCCAGGACGGTGCAGAAGGCCGACTCGAGGTCGGTGCCGTTGCGGGTGGCCATGACGTAGCGGTAGCGTCGCGGGGCACCCGACTTGTTCTGCGGCGGGTCGCCCGAGGCGAGGGCGACCTCCTGCACGGCGGTGAGGTGGTGCATCCGGAGGTGCGGCTGGCGCCCGGCCGCGATGCGGCCGCGGGTGTCGATGGCCGCAGTGTCGGTGGTGAAGGGCCCGGCCGGGCTGGCGTCGCGTTCCACGTCATAGAGGAAGGAATAGCCGGCCTCCTTGCGCCAGTCCTTGCCGAGCGCCTCGAAGGCGATGTCGGGTCCGGCGTAGGTGCCGCCCTCCTGCTTGGTGAGGGTCAGGCCGGTGGTGGCCACCTCGCCGGGCGGTCCGTGCCAGGCCAGGGTGTGGCTGCTGCCGCCGCGTACGCGCATGACATCGACCACGTAGCTGTAGCGGTCGTTGACGTCGACCATCCAGGCATTGCGGCGGTAGGTGGTCACGCCCTCGTAGATGCCGGGGCTGGCGACATCGACGAGCCGGGCCGGGGCGTCGGGTTCGAAGGCGAGCAGGTACCCGGTATAGGACGAGATCTGGGCGGCGCCGTCGACGGTGGCCAGGTTATGCGAGGCGTTGTTGCGGCACCACGCCGAGTCCTTCGGGCGGCCGCTGGCGTACTCCGGGTAGCCCAGGTCCGGGAGCATGTCGATGTTCTCGGCATAGAGCCCGAGGTTGAGGCGGTCGCGGTGGCCATGGCCGGTGTTGCGGCCGAAGTAGACCCACAGCGCCCGGCCGTTCTCGCGCTGGGGCGCCTGCAGGACGGCCAGGCCCCAGCCGTCGAGGAAACGGCTCGTCAGCGGCGGCTCGGGGCCCTCGACCACGGCCGCGGCAGCGCGCTGCAGGGCCTCCGGGTCGTCCTCGAAGATCGAGCCATGCACGCCGTCGAGGCGCCGGCCGAGGAGTTCCCACGCCAGGCGCGCCAGGGGGGCATCGCCGTAGATCTCGAAGGCCCGCAGGAGACGCTCGGCGCCGGGGGTGACGCGGCCCCAGTTGCCGGCCGCGCCGGAATCGCCGATCGGCGGCGTGGCCGCGTCGAGGCAGTTCCAGCGCCAGGTCGCGTGGTAGTACTGGCGGTACTTCGGGAAATCACGGTAAATGCTGCGGTGGCGGTACGTGGCGTTGTTCTCGAGCAGGTCGGCGGCGTTCTGCAGCGAGGCACCCCAGAGCGAGTAGCCGGGGGCGCCCTCGGTGCCGAGGCCGTCGCGGTCCATGGTGCTGACGATGACGGTGGCGAGGTTGCCGCCGGTGACCTCCTGGCGGCTGGGGTCGTCGGGGATGTTCCGGGCGTCGCCGGGGGCGAAGACCCAGTCGATGAGCGCCGGGGTCTCGTCGGGCTTGTCGAGGGCCAGGGCCGCCGCGATCATGGTCGACTGGTGCATGCCCTCGTTGCCCCGAATGCGGCCCTCCTTCACCCCGAGGATGACCTCGCGGATCAGGCCGGTCTCGATGTGCTGAAGCAGCGCCGCCGGCGTCGGCAACGGCGCCAGATTCTGGGCGCGGTGGCGGGCATCCGCGAAGGCCGCCAGGTCGCCGTCCTGAAGCACCGCGTCGACGATGTGGTCGTAGGCCAGAGCCCAGCGGGTGCCATTGCCGGTCTCCCAGATGCGGCCCTCGACACGGCCACGCCCCGAGCCGCCGCAGGAGTGCGAGAAGCCCTGCCGGATCATGGCATTCCAGTCCATGTCCGGGTAGACATCGGCCAGGCGCGTCAGGAGCACGCCGCACTTGTGGGCGTAGGCCGGGTCGTCCGTGAGGGTGTAGGCACGTTCCAGGCTGGAGATGGCGCCCTTGATGGCCTGCCACAGGCCCCACTGCGTGTAGACCGCAATGAAGTCCCAGCGGGTGCCGTCGCCGTCGGTCCAGCCATAGCCGTCGTCGACGTAGGCGCGATGCATCGGGTCGGCCGGATCCGGATGCTCGGGATTGAACAGCAGACTGGCGTCGCCCTGGCCCTTCCGGAAGAAGCCATGCTCATCGAGGGCGGACTTGTAGTAGGCGCCGAAGTCGTTCTTCGGGAAGATGCTGTGGCAGTTCGGGCACTCGATCTTCCAGGGCCTCTTGGCGACGTCGTAGCGCCACGGGTAGTTGCCAAAGGGGATGATGCCCTCGCGGCAGTGCGGGCAGAGCGCGATGCGGTTGGAGCCGTAGACGCTGTAGACGTGGATGCTGCGCGGCAGCTCCTGGCTGGGTATGAGGTCCCAGAGCTCGTCGTCGCTGAGGGCCAGCCACGGCGCCGCGGCGCGCTTGGCCCCGGCGACCTCCTGCCGGGCCCAGTCGAAGCGCTCGGCGTTGCGCACGGCCATGGCCCGCTGCCGGGCCGTGATGGTGAGGCTGGCCTCTTTCGACCAGGCCGACGAGACGACAGCGAGACTCATGGCGGCTCCCGTTATCCAGAGCAGACGACGGCGTCGGACGCGGTGTCGCGGCTCGACAGCGTTCCCACGGCACGCATTCAGGGCTGAGTACATGGCGGCGGTCCTTTCGGGGCCGTGCTGCGGCGACGCACGGTCAGCGTGCAGGCCGCCTGGTCGCAGCGAGTGAGGTCGATCGCGTACTCGTAGCCCAGGGGCTCGAGGACCTTGCGGTAGAGGGCGTCGCAGTGCCGGCAGTAGTCCGGGTAGGGCTCGAGATGACGGGCCGACAGGAGCATGCCCTTGGACGGGCAGCGATGCATGGCGATGCGGAAGAGGTTCGCCTCCTCATCCAGCTCCATGGTGAAGTCGGCGGCCTCCTCGTTGAGGGTGTGGCTCCAGTAGTCCCAGCAGCCGCGCAGGCCGCGCTCGGCGACGAGGTCGCGCAGGTTCGTCAGGAAGGCCTCCGAGAGGTAGTCCCAGAACGCCTTCACCGCGTCCGGACCGCCGCGGCGGTGCAGGGTCTTGAACAGCTCGCTGTAGGCCGGTATGAACTCGGTGCAGCCGATCATGGCGTCCTCCGGCTGAAGCGCTGCAGGCTGGCGCCGGTGGCCGGGTCGTAGGCCAGGAGCTCGGCCTGGAAGGGCGTCCCCTCGCAGAGGGCCTCGTTGACCGTCCGCGTGGTCTCGACGAACAGGCTGCAGATGGCCTCGCCGCGCTGGCGCAGGGTGCTCACCGCCGGGCAGGCCGGCACCCGCACGACCAGCGCTTCGGGGCTCTGCTCGCAGGCGATGGCGACGCCCTCGCTGCGGTGCAGGTCCTCGAGGTGCCGCCGCAGAGCGTCGAGGTCGCCGGCCGCGAGGCGCTGGCGCAGGGGCGCGTGCCACTGCCGGGTGAAGTCACGGAGCCACTCGCGCACGGCCTCGTCGCCGAAGTGGCTCTGGAGGTAGATCATGCCGTGGTTGAGGGCGCCGTGGAAGTCCTTGTGGAGGTAGGTATTCTCAGCGGCGCGCCGTTCCATGATCTCGCGGGCCATAAGCCATGCCTCCCGGGGGCGCTCAGGGCAGCAGGATCGCCCGTTCGCGCTCGCAGGCACGGTCGATGGCCTGCGAGCAGTCGGCGGTGAGCGGATAGCGCAACAGATTCCGGTTGCTGCTGAAGACGCCCAGGCGCACCAGGAGCTCCTTCAGGCCGGTGAGCCAGCAGGCGATGTCGCGGCCGCCATAGACGTCCCACATCAGCTCATTCATGCGCGCCTGCAGGGCCTCGGCCTCGTCGACGCGGCCACGGTCGCAGGCCGCCAGGATCTGCCCAGCCAGGAAGCCGTTGAAGATGCCGCCGCCGAGGAGGGCGCCGTCGTAGCCGGCACGGCGGTAGCTGACCAGGTCGAACTCGTTGCCGGTCAGCAGCCGCAGCGCCGGCCGCGCGGCGCGGGCGCGCAGGGCCAGGTCGCGCCGCGATGCGTCGCACGAGCTGTCTTTGACCAGCACCACCGCCGGCTCGGCGTAGATGGCCTCGAGGACCGCCGCGCTGACGGCGACGCTGCCGGCCTTGCCGCGGTCGTAGATGCCGACGGGCAGGGGACAGCCGCGCACCGCCTGCAGGTAGAGGTCGCGGACCGTGGTGTCGGTGGCATTGAGGAGGAAGTACGGCGGCGCGATGACGGCGAGGTCGGCGCCGTCCTCGGCGGCCTCGAGGGCGTTGTCGAGCATGCGCCCGGCCGAGTTGTCGGTGATCTGCACCGCCAGGAGCAGCCGGCCGGCGCTGGCGCGGGCGGTCTCCCGCACGAACCGGCGCAGGTCCTGCCGGCGCAGCCAGGCACCCTCGCCGCAGGTCCCGCCTAGAAACAGCCCGCGCACACCCAGTCGGAGGTGATGCTCGACCAGACGCGGAATGCTGTCGAGGTCGATCGAGTCGTCCTCCAGCAGCGGCGTCGGAGTGGCAGACCAGATGCCCGCCAGACGACCGCGGTCCAGCTCAGTAGCCATAGGCGTGACGACCTCCTCACAGGCTCTCGGCTCAGGCGGCGGACGGTGCCGGGCAGTCCCATGGCCACGCGCCCCGCCGCCGTGACTAGTCTACCGGCCGCCGCACCGAAGTCAACGGGCGCCGCGCGGCATCCAGGGCTGACCGACGATCGCGTGGGCAACCCGCCTGGTCACCCTGGAGGGGTGCCAGATCGTAGCCGGGGGTCGCGCGAGAGCACGACCCCCGGAAACACGAACCCGCGAACCACGCACCCTGAAGGGGTGCTAGAACCGGACCTCCAAACCGCCCTGCGCGGCATCTGAGCACACGCGCTGCTACAGCCGCCCCAGCGGCGCAGCACGTAGGTCGCGCCAGCCGAGCGCGACCATGGGCGCCGCGCAGGGCGCCGTCCGTGGACACCCCGGGCGCCACCGGCGCCCGGGAGGGCGCCACTCGGCTCGTGGCGCCCACCTCCGCCACCGGCGCCGCCCACGGCGCCGGTGGGAACACCATGAAGCGTCGTCTCCTGAACTGCCCCCGTCAGAGCACCGGCTTCAGCCGGAAGTGTGCCGCGTGCCTTCAGGCCGCGGCGGTAACCGAGGTCGCGCCGGGCTGAAGCCACGGCGCACGCTTCCGCGTGAACGCGGCACTCTGACCCGGAAGCCTCATCCGCACACCCCCGCGCGGCCGCACCGGCGCTCAGGCGCCGCGCGCCGTCACCGCCAGCATCCCCTCGATCGCCCGACGCGCCCCCGCCGCCACCGACTCCTCAACCGTCACCCGCGGCTCCAGCGTCTCCAGCGACCGCACGATCTTCTCCAGGGTGATCTTCTTCATGTTCGGACAGCGCAGGAACGGCGTCACATGGATGAACTCGCGGTCCGGCGCCAGCTTCTTCAAGGTGTGCAGAATGCCGACCTCGGTGCCGACCAGGTACTTCCGGCAGGAACTCGCCTTCACCAAATCGCACATCTGACCGGTCGAGAGGACGTGGTCCGCCAGGTCCTGAACCTCCGGACGACACTCCGGATGCACCATCAGCTCGGCATCGGGATGCTCAGAACGCACCCGCTGAATGGTCTCCTTGGTCAGCATGGCGTGGGTCGGACAGAAGCCGTCCCAGCAGATCAGCGGCCGGCCAAGCTGAATCTCGACAAAACGCCCCAGGTAGCGGTCCGGAACAAAAAGGACCTCCGGCACCGGACCCAGCGACTGCACCACCTTCACCGCATTCGAGGAGGTGCAGCAGATCGTGCTCTCGGCCTTCACCTCCGCGGTCGTGTTCACGTAACAGACCACCGGCGCCCCCGGATGCTCCGCCTTCATCCGCCGAAGCTGCTCGCCGGTGATCATGTCCGCCATCGGACAGCCCGCGTCCGCCGCCGGCAGCAGCACCGTCCGACCCGGATTCAGGATCGCGGCCGTCTCAGCCATGAAATGCACCCCGCAGAAGACGATCACCGGAGCCTTCAGATCGGCGGCACGACGGCTGAGGCCGTACGAGTCACCGACGTAGTCCGCGATGTCCTGAATCTCCGGCGGCTGGTAGGTGTGCGCCAGTATCACCGCCTCGCGGGCGCGGCACAGCTCTCGAATGCGGTCTTGAAGTTCCATCGCGAGTCTCCTGTTGCACGATCGCGTGCCTTACTGTAACCTCCGGTGTTGACACGGCACCTCCGAGAGGTTATCTTCAAGTAAGACTATCGGGAATATAGAGTAAAATCATGAAACTGTCCACCAAAGGCCGCTACGGAACCCGCTTCATGGTACGACTGGCCATGGCCGGCCCGGAGGCGGTGTGCACCCTGCGCCAGATTGCCGAGGCCGAGGACATCTCCGAGAAGTACCTCTGGCAGATCGCGCGAAGCCTCAAAGACGCCGGCTTCATCCGCGCCGCGCCCGGCGCCCACGGCGGCTACCGCCTGACACGGGCCCCCGCGACGCTGACCCTGCACGACATCCTCCGGGCTCTCGAAGGCGAGATGGCGCCGGTGGACTGCATCGGCCAGCCGGGTTGTTGCGGCCGCAGCTCCGACTGTGCCGTCCGGAGCGTCTGGGCTGAGGTCGCGGAGAAGGTCGCGGCCGTCCTAAGCGGCTACACCCTCGAGGCCATGGTCGAGCGTCAGCGCCGCCTCGGCGCCTCGAGCACCCCGGACTTCAGTATCTGAGTTCTCCCTGATCATCGAGTCTGCCAACGCGGGAGCGAGCATCCTATGGACCACCATCTCGACACCCTGGCACTGCACGCCGGTCACACCCCGGACAGCGCCACCCTGTCGCGGGCCGTGCCGATCTACCAGACCACGTCCTATGTCTTCAACTCCTCGGACCACGCCGCGGACCTCTTCGCCCTGCGCGCCTTCGGCAATATCTACACGCGCCTGACCAACCCGACCACCGACGTCCTCGAGAAACGCCTCGCGGCGCTGCACGGCGCCGCCGGTGCGGTGGCGACGGCCTCGGGCATGGCCGCGGTGACCTACGCCATCCTGAATATCACCTCAGCCGGCCAGAATATCGTCGCCGGCCGGAATCTCTATGGCGGCACCGTGACCCTGCTGAAGCACACCCTGAAGCGTTTCGGCATCGAGGCACGCCTGGTCGATACCTCCGACCTCACGCAGGTGGCCGCCGCTGTCGACGGTCAGACCCGCCTGATCTACACCGAGAGCATCGGCAATCCGCGCTGCAATGTCGACGACCTCGACGGCCTCGCTGCGATCGCCCATGAGCACGGGCTGCCCTTCATCGTCGATAACACGGTCGCGCCGCCGCCGCTCCTCAACCCCTTCGACCACGGCGCCGATATCGTCGTCTACTCGCTGACCAAGATGATCGGTGGCCACGGCACCGCCATCGGCGGGGCCATCGTCGAGAAGGGCGACTTCAACTGGGCCGCGCGCGGGCTCTTCCCCGAGATCACCGAGCCGGATCCCACCTACCACGGAGTGAACTTCTGGGAGGCCTTCGGCGGCCATGAGCGCGCCGTGGCGCCCGGCCTGGCCTTCGTCCTGAAGGTTCGCACCGGCCTCCTGCGCGACACCGGCGCCTGCCTGTCGCCCTTCAACGCCTTCCTCGTCCTGCAGGGCCTCGAGACCCTGCCCCTGCGCGCCCGCCAGCACGTCGCCAACGCCCAGGCGGTCGCCGAGTTCCTGCAGGCGCACCCGGCCGTCTCCTGGGTCAACTACCCCGGCCTCGCCAGCCACCCCGACCACGAGCGGGCGCGCCGGATGATGCCGCTCGGACCCGGCGCGGTCTTCGGCTTCGGCATCCGCGGCGGCCTCGAGGCCGGCCGGCGCTTCATCGACCACGTCAAGCTCTGCTCGCACCTGGCGAACGTCCTGGATGCCAAGACCCTCGTCATCCACCCGGCCAGCACCACGCACCAGCAGCTCGACGAGGCCGCCCAGCGCGCCGCCGGCGTGACCCCGGACTTCATCCGCATCTCGGTCGGCCTGGAGGACCTCCGCGACATCACGGCCGACCTCGACCAGGCCCTGCGCCAGGCCGTCTCGGCCTGAGGGCACGCCGCGCCGGGGAGCCGGGAAGAGGTGAGTACGTCGGTGCGTCGGTGCGTCGGTGCGTCGGCGGCGGACAGCGGGGAGCGGGGAGTAGGCGCCACGAGCCGAGTGGCGCTCAGCCGCTGGGACCGCCGAGCGTCGGCTCGACTCCCCCGGGACCGCCACCCTCCCGAGTGGCTCTCGGCGGCGCCTGGATCGTCCACCGTGTCCACGATGTCCATCCTGTCCACATCCCGCCGCCGCCGTCTCTTCTGCAGCGTTGGCTGCGTCGTAGCTGCTCTGGGGGAAGAGGGAGTCAACCACGAACGGCACGAAAGACACGAATCGGGGAGGGGGAGGTTTCTCGCCAAGCCGCGAAGATCGCCAAGGGACGAGGGCAAGGCGAGGGTGGGGGAAGGGGAGAACCACGAATGGACACGGACGGGGGCAGGCGAAGGGAGACGATGAAGCGCGGGTTGCGATGAAGCGCGCAGAAGGACCACAGGACTACCGGCTCCGGACTCCCCGCGCGCCCCAGAGTGGCACAGGCGTCTCGCCTGTGTGTGCGCCGCCGCCTCCCTGAGAGTGGCACAGGCGTCTCGCCTGTGTGTGCGCCGCCGCCTCCCTGAGAGTGGCACAGGCGTCTCGCCTGTGTGTGCGCCGCCGCCTCCCTGAGAGTGGCACAGGCGTCTCGCCTGTGTGTGCG
>JAAYZO010000837.1 GCA_012514865.1 Lentisphaerota bacterium
CAGGACTGCCTCGACGCCATCGTCACCGGCGTCGGACCGCGCGGCGCCGACCTCTACCTCACCGGCATCGGACTCTTCGGATGGCTGCCGACTCCCCGCAGCGCCGGGGCGATGCACCTCGGCGATCGGCTCAGCGTCCGCCCGGCCAGGATCGACCCGGTGCGCCGTGACCTCGAGCTGATGCTCGCCCCCGACGCCGCCAAGGCCGCCGCGCCGCCCCCCGCGCCGGCCGCCGCCAAGGCCACCAAGGCCGGCCGCCGCCGGAACCCGCACGGCCGCCGCCGCCCGCGGAAAGCCTCCGCAGACTCCAACGGCAGACCGACGGCACAGCCGTGAGTCTCCCGCCTATCGGATCTTCCCCCACGGGCGGACGCCTGTGGAGGAAGATCGGTCACAGCTCGTAGAGCATCTCGGCGTAGGTCGGCAGGGGCCACTGCCCGGAAGGCATGCGCGCCTCCAGGGCGTCGACGACCTCACGCAGTGCCACCAGCGCCGGCCGGATGTCGTCACGGCAACGCCGACCGCGCTCGACGCTGCCCTCCGCCGCGCGGGCCTTCGCCATCGCCGCCTCGAGGCCCTCGAGGGCCTTGCCCATCGCCTCGATGCCGGCCGTCATGGCCTGCAGCAGCTCGCGGGCCGGCCCGGGCACCCCGTACGCCTCCAGCGCCGACACCGTGCGCGCCTGCTCGCCCGCCGCCGCCATCACCGCCGGCAGAATCTGCCGACGCACCATGTGCAGCGCCGTCTTGCCCTCGATCAGGACGCTCTTGGCGTAGCTCTCGACCATGATCTCCTGCCGCGACGGATACTCGGTGGCCGAAAAGACGCCATGGCGCTCGAACAGCGCCTGGTTCTTCGGCGTCGCCATCGCCTCGAGGGCCTCCATCGTCGACGCCAGATTCGGCAGACCGCGCCGCGCCGCCTCGGCCTTCCACGCCGCCGTGTAGCCATCGCCGTTGAAGATCACCCGCCGGTGCTCCCGGGCATACTCGCGCAGGAGCTTCTGCAAGCGGACATTGCGGTCCTGCGTCCCCGGACGCTCCAGCTCGTCGGCAATCTCACGCAGTGACTCCGCGACCGCCGTGTTCAGCACCACGTTCGGACCCGACAACGACTGCGATGACCCCGGCATCCTGAACTCGAACTTGTTGCCGGTGAACGCAAACGGCGACGTGCGGTTGCGGTCGGTCGAGTCCTTCGGCAGCGGCGGCAGGGTGCTGACGCCGAGCTGCAGCGAACTGCACGCCTTGCTGCTCCGGGTGTGCCCCTTCTCGATCTGCTCGATGATCTCGGTCAGCTGCTCGCCCAGGAATACCGAGATGATCGCCGGCGGGGCCTCGTTCGCACCCAGGCGGTGGTCGTTGCCGGCGTGCGCGACCGAGGCGCGTAGCATGTCGGCATAGCGGTCCACACCGCGGAGCACCGCAAAGAGGAAGACCAGGAACTGCAGGTTCTCGTGCGGCGTGTCACCCGGAGCCAGGAGGTTGACGCCGTCGTCGGTGACCATCGACCAGTTGTTGTGCTTGCCCGAGCCGTTCACCCCGGCGAACGGCTTCTCGTGAAGCAGACAGATGAAGTCGTGCCGCCGTGCCACCTTCTGCAGCGTCTCCATCACCAGTTGGTTGTGGTCCACGCCGACATTCACCACCTCGAAGATCGGAGCAATCTCGTACTGCGAGGGCGCCACCTCGTTGTGCTGGGTCTTGGCCGTCACCCCCAGCAGCCAGAGCTGCTGGTTGACCTCGCTCATGTACGAGGCCACCCGCTCGTGCAGACTCCCGAAGTAGTGGTCGTCCATCTCCTGGCCCTTCGGCGCCGGCGCCCCGAACAGCGTCCGCCCGCAGAAGAGCAGGTCCGGCCGACGCGCCGCCAGACGACGGTCAATCAGGAAGTACTCCTGCTCCGCACCCAGGGTCACCGAGACCCGACGCGCCTGCTCGTTCCCCAAGGCCCGCAGCACCCGCAGGGCCTGACGGTTCAGCGCCTCCATCGAACGCAGCAGCGGCGTCTTCTTGTCCAGCGCCTGGCCATGGTACGAACAGAAAAAACTCGGGATGAACAGGGTCGTGTTCGCGCCGTCCTTCTTGATGAATACCGGCGAGGTGCAGTCCCAGGCAGTGTAGCCGCGCGCCTCGAAGGTCGCCCGCAGACCCCCCGACGGAAAACTCGAGGCATCCGGCTCGCCCTGGCTCAGCTCGCGACCGCTGAACTCCATGATGACCGTGCCCTGCGGCGTCGGCGAGATGAAGGCGTCGTGCTTCTCCGCCGTGACCCCGGTCATGGGCTGGAACCAATGGCAGTAGTGCGTGGCGCCCTTCTCAATCGCCCAGTCCTTCATGGCACTGGCCAGAATGTCCGCCAGGCCCGAGTCCAGAGGCCGGCCGTCGCGAATCGCGTCCTGCAAGGCCCGATAGACGTTCTTCGGCAGACGTTCGCGCATGACGGTGTCGTTGAACACCCAGGAGCCAAACAGAGACGGGACCAGCCGCGATTTGTCACAGGTATCCATAGGGACTCGTCTGACCTTCCCACATCACGATCCTGCCGACTCAAGGCCCGTCGCACGCCCTCAGGGCGCCGGCGCCAGCAGCAGGCAGTCGAGGTTCATATGCTGCCCAAGCGAATTCTCGAGCCGCAGCTCGTGCCGCCCGGCGCTCAGGGCAAAACGCAACGGGCGACCCTCGCCGTCCACCGGCTGCATGGCGTGCCACTCAGCGGCGTTGCTGCGGCCCCAGCCGCCCGTGCCCTCGAGACGCAGGACCGCCGCGCCCGACAGAGGCGCGCCGTCAAGCTGCACCGAGCGCAGGATGACCTTCTCCTGCGAGGCCACCACCAGGACCAGGCTGTAGTCGCCCGCCTTCGGGACCTCCACCGACCAGCTCAGCCAGTGGCCCGGCGTACCCCAGGCATAGACGCAGCCGCCGCCATGCGTGCCGGCATGCTCGGTGCTCCGCGTCACCGCACCGCCACCCTCACCCGTGAAGGCCTCGCCCTCCAGCACCAGGCTCGTCGTCCACGGCACGCTGTCCTTGTCCAGACGACGCGTCGCCGTCACCGCCCCGACCAGCCGGCACTCCAGAAGATCCAGCGGCACGACCTGCGCCGGCGCTTCGCCCCGAACGGTCAGCGTACTGCCCGAAACCAACAGCACGGCGTCGCCCCGACGCGAGGCCTGCGTCACCACCTCGACTCCCGCCGCCGCCGCGCCGCCGCGCCGGGCCTGGACCTCGTAGAAGCCCTCCCGGCCCGACCACTGCAGACTCCCGAAGGCACGCTCGTCGGCCACCGTCAGCTCCATCGAGCCCGCCGCCGAGGCATCGCCGTCCGAGGCCACCTGCACCGGCACCGCGACCTGGCGCGGCCGCAGGTCGGCCAGGTCGTCAAAACGCACCTGCACCTGACTCGTCCCCGACGGCAGCGACAGCCCCACCACGCCCGTGCCGGCATCGTACTGCCAGGCGTCACCCGGCAGCGCCTCGCCGCCGACAAAGACGCGCTGCGGCCGACGACCCGTATGCACCGACACCGCCGCCGGCACCGGCGCCACGACCGTCGCCCGAATGGCACGCTCGCCATACAGCGCCCCGAAGGTCACCTGCGCCGACGACTGAAACACCGGCGTGCTGTCGGCACCGATCAGCGCCGTCGCGCCCTGCACCGCCAGCACACCCAGAA
>JAAYZO010000838.1 GCA_012514865.1 Lentisphaerota bacterium
CTCGGTCACCCTGGAGGGGTGCCAGATCGTAGCCGGGGGTCGCGCGCAGCCCGACCCCCGGAAACGCGGATTGCACGCCATGCACCCTGGAGGGGTGCCAGAACCGGACTTTCAAACAGCCCTGGCCGCGGCGCCGCTCTGTCAGTGTCGGGCCGCCCGCGGCTCAGCGCAGGAGCAGGCTGTAGGGCCCCTCCGGCATGACCGCCACCCGGGCGTGCGGACGGCTGGCCAGGAAGCGCTCCAGGAAGGCCTGCGTGCGCTCGGCGGCCGTGCCGACGCCCGGCACGGGCGTCGCGGCCAGGCGCAGGACCAGCTCGGCCGGGATGCCGTCGGAGGCCAGCAGGAGCCGCTCGGGGCCGATGCGCTCCAGGACCCTCGTCTGCATCTGCAGCTCCCACTGGTCCAGGCGGGTCTCGTGACGACGCGCGGCGGCCTCGCGCAGGAAGCGCCGCCAGTCGCGGCCGTAGGTCAGCAGCAGATCGCAGTAGGCCGGCGAGCCCAGGCCCTCGGCGCAGCGGCTGGCGACCAGCAGCAGGCCGTCAGGCCGTACCGCCGGCAGGGCCGCGCACATGCCCTTGACGGCCTGGTAGAAGGTCCGGTCCAGGGGCTCGCCGCCGCCGCTGCCGATGACGAGGTCATAGTCGTGGTCGAGGCGGACCTCGCTCCAGCCGCCGACGCGTCGGCAGCCGGCCTCGTGGGCCAGCTCCAGGTCGCCGGCGAAGACTCCGGCCAGGCGCTGGTCGCGGCTGATGGCGGCATTGACGATGAAGTCGACGCCGACGCGCCGCGCCACGGCCAGGGCCAGCTCATGGCAGGGATTGCCGGCCAGGACGCCGTTGCCGGCGCGCGGGTCGGCGAGAGTCTCGAAGCCGTGGAAGCGCTGTACGGTGGCGAGGTCGACCAGGGCCGGGCAGACGCCCTTACGACCGCCGGAGAAGCCGGCCATGAAGTGCGGCTCGATGAGGCCGGTGACGATGCGGAAGTCGGCCTCGACGAAGCGCCGGCAGACCCGGATCGGTGGCGACGCGCTGACGCAGGCCAGGGTCTCGGCCGCGTCGGCGCGGTGGTCGATGACCTCAACCCGATCGAGAATCTCGGCGCCGAGCATCTGCAGGCGCTCAGCCGGCGTGCTCGGCCGGTGCATCCCGGTGCCAATGACGATGACCACCCCCGAGGCCGGCACGCCGGACGCCTGCAGGCAGGCCAGCAGCGGCGGCAGGAGGTCGCGGTTCGGCACCGGGCGGGTGCTGTCCGAGACCGCGATCGCGACCGTGCGCGGCGCGCGCTCGCGCAGGAGCGCCGCCAGCGGCGCGCAACCGATCGGCCGGGCCAGGGCTTCCTCGACCGCCGCCAGGGGGGCCGGCAGCGCCGGGATGTCCTGCCCGCGCAGGACGTCCACCGCCTCGGGGAGCCGCAACGGCAGGCCCTCGCGGCCGTAGCCCAGCACCACCGCGGCGCCGGGGCCGTCCGACCAGGCCGCGCCACGCCGACGCTGTGGCCGGCTGCCCTCAGAGGTCATGGATGAAAAGCCCATCGCGCAGCTTCGGTTCGAACCAGGTCGACTTCGGCGGCATGATCTGATCGGCGTCGCTGATGGCCATGAGCTGCTCGATGGTGGTCGGGGCCATGCTGAAGGCGACCGCCGCGGCACCGCTGCGCACCCGCGCCTCCAGTTCGCCGGTGCCGCGGATGCCGCCGACGAAGTCGACGCGGCGGCTGGTGCGCGGGTCGTCAATGCCGAGGAGCGGCCCGAGGATGTGGTTCTGCAGGAGACTCACGTCGAGGCTGTCGACCGGCGGCAGGCGGCGCGGGTCGCCGTTGTAGGTGAGCGACCACCAGCGGCCGTCGAGGTACATATGCACCACGCCCGAGCGCGTCGGCGTCGGGCTGTCGGCCGGGACGACCTGGAAGGGCGTCCGCGACAGGGCCTCGCGGAACGCCTCCGGGGTGCGGCCCTGCAGATCGACGACGACGCGGTTGTACGGCAGGATCCGCAACTGGCTGGCCGGGAAGATGACGCTGAGGAAGGCGTTGTACTCTTCGCGGCCGTGGTGTGCCGGGTTGTCGCGACGCAGGGCCTCGCGGGTGCGGCTGGCGCTGGCGGCGCGGTGATGCCCGTCGGCGATGTACAGCCGCGGCACCGCCGCGAAGGCGCGCTGGAGCAGGTCGGTGTCGCGGTCGGCAACGCGCCAGCCGGTGTGCTGGATGCCGTCGCTGGCGGCGAAGTCGAAGAGGGGCGTATCGCCGACGGTGCGCGCGACGATGGCGTCGATGGCGGCGGTATCGCGGTAGGTGAGGAACACCGGCCCGGTCTGCGAGCGCAGGGTCAGGATGTGCCGGGTGCGGTCGTCCTCTTTGTCCTTGCGGGTCTTCTCGTGCTTGCGGATGACGCCGCTGTCGTAGTCGTCCACGGCCGCGGCCGCGACAATGCCGGTCTGGCGATGCACGGCCATCTTCAGGGAGTAGACGTAGTAGCGCGGCCGCACGTCGGCCGCCAGGGGGACCTCACGGCGCAGGGCCTGGTAGTTGCGCCGGGCGCGTTCGTAGACCTCGTCGGCGTGGGGGTCGATGTCGGCCGGCAGGTCGATCTCGGCACGGGCCACGCGCAGGAAGCTCAGCGGATTCCCGGCGGCCATGCGGCGGGCTTCGTCGGCGCTCATCACATCGTAGGGCAGCTCGGCGACCTTGCGGGCCTGGTGACCCGGCGGCATGACCGCAGCAAACGGACGAATGTCGGCCATCGATTGGATCTCCTGATTCGCTGTCGCCCGGCGCCGCGGCGCCGGGCGACGGACGGATGGGCAGCTCGTATCGCAGTACTATAGCCGGCGGGCGGAGGCACCGACAACGCCGACACCCGCCTTCATGACGGCTCCGCCGCGGCGGCCGGCCCGAAGGTGAAACCGAGGGTCTCGTCCACCGGCATGGAGAAGCACAGCCCGCCGGCCTCGGAGGCCGGGCCGTAGCCGGCAACGAGGGCCTGCATCAGGGCCACCTGCTGGTCGGCCAGACAGACGATCATCAGGATGTCCTTCTCCGGATGGACCGTGATGCCGAAGAAGCGCGCCTTCTCGCCGCCTACCGAGCTGCGCCCGTGCAGGATGGTGCCGCCGCGGGCGCCGGCAGCGCGGGCCGCGGCCATGGCGTCGTGGGCAAAGCCGTGGTTGCAGATGAAGAAAATGACGACCTTGCTATCGTCGGACATCGTGGTCATCCTCCCTGCTGTCGTCGAATAGGGCCTCGAGGCCGGCTCGGGCCATGGCGCCGATCGGGATGGTGAACGCGACGCCCATGCCGGATTTGAGAAAGTCGGTCTGCGCCACCAGGT
The DNA here is from genome assembly GCA_012514865.1 of Lentisphaerota bacterium. Taxonomy (GTDB): domain Bacteria; phylum Verrucomicrobiota; class Lentisphaeria; order Oligosphaerales; family JAFGRS01; genus JAGVUW01. Next base: position 3,329 of record JAAYZO010000838.1, read on the forward strand.
CGGCGTAGATCGCCGCGACATCGACCGCCTCGACCAGGCTGAAGAGCACGACGCGCTCCGTGGTCGCGAGCGACATCATCTCGAGGATCTCCGAGGTGGCGGTGCCCTCGGCTACGAGCGCGGTCTGGCAGTCGACGCGGCGGCTGCCGATGATGGCCGATACCGCCTCGACCTCACTCTTGGGGATGACGGTCACCAGCAGTTTCACGGCTGGATTCTCCGAGTTGCACGATGCCGACGTCCACCGCCACAGCCGGCGGCGGCGCCTGGAGGCGCTTCCTGTAAACCAGGCCAAGGACCTGGATGGTGACCAGAGGCGCCATGGCCACGAAGGCCACCAGGCCGAAGGCGTCGGCCAGGATGTCCGTGCCGATGACCGCGGAGGCGCCCAGGGCGTAGGGCATGAGGAAGGCCGACGTCATGGCACCCGAGACCGCCCCGCCCGAATCGAAGGCGATCGAGGCGAAGATGCGCGGCGTCACCGCCGTCAGGAGGATGGTCAGGGCATAGCCGGGCAGGAGGATCCACCAGATGCTCAGGCCGGTCAGCACCCGCAGACAGGCCAGGCCGATGGCCAGCGACACACCGGTGGACAGCGCCGCCATCATGAAGCCCCGCGAGATGGCCCCGGCGCTGGCCTCCTCGACCTGGCGGTTGAGCGCCACCACCGAGGGCTCGGCCGCTACCACCGTGAAGCCGAAGAGCATCCCGAGCGGCACCAGAACCCAGTTCCACGACAAGGCCCCGACACTCGCACCGATGGCCACACCGATGTTCACCAGGCCCGCGTTCGCGCCGGTCAGAAAGAGCACCAGCCCGGTGTAGGTGTAGACAAAGGCAATCAGGACCTTCACCACACGCTGCCATGACAGCCGGAAGGCCAGGCACTGGAAGACCGCGAAGAACAGAATGAAGGGCAGAATCGCGAAGGCCATCTGGATGAGGTAATGGAGGAAGTACTCGCCGAGGGTGGTGGTGGTGTCGCTGACCGGCGTCGAGGGCGCCGTGAACAGCCCCAGCAGGAGCACCGAGAGGATCGGCCCGATCGAGGCGATCCCCACCAGGCCGAAGCTGTCCGTCTCCGAACTGCGGTCGCCGCGCGCCTGCGAGATGCCGTAGCCCAGCGACATGATGAAGGGCACCGCCATCGGGCCGGTGGTCACACCGCCGGAGTCGAAGGCAATCGGTATGAAGCCGGGGTTGGCCAGGGCGACACCGCCGGCAATCAGGAAGAGCACGGCGTAGCTGATCGCAAACAGCAGGACCAGGCTGAACTGCAGGAGAATGCGCACCAGCGCCACGATGACGAAGAGACCCACGCCCACCGCCACCGCCAGAATCAGCACCGACGGCGGCACCACGCTCTTGAACTGGTCCGCCAAGACCCACAGCGCCGGCTCCGCCACCGTGATCAGAAAGCCCACCAGAAAGGCCACCAGCACAAACAGCACCAGGCTGCGCCGACGCACGATGTGCTCGCCGATCGAGGCGGCAATCGCTGCCGTCGATTCGACCGAGCCAATGCTGAACAGCGCCAGACCGACCACCACCAGGACGTCACCTATGAGGAAGGCGGTGACCTCGCGACCACTGACCCCACAGAAGAGGCTGACCACCGGGATGATCACCGAAATCGGCAGCACCGCCCGGAACGACTCCCGGAGCCGCTCGACCAGAACGCTGTGCCGTAGACCCATGGACCCCGCCTGCCTCTCTCCGGACGTGAAACGGCCGCGCCGGCAGTACCACGGCAGCCGCGGCCGGTAACGTCACGGCCGCCACAAGCCTTGTCAAGGCGGCCCCCCCACCCGCAGGGCTGATCGAACATCGCGTCAGCGCTCACCTGGCCACCCTGAAGGGGTGCCAGATCGTAGCCGGGGGTCGCGCGAGAGCACGACCCCCGGAAAC
>JAAYZO010000839.1 GCA_012514865.1 Lentisphaerota bacterium
GGCCGAAGGCCTCCGAGCCGCCTTGACCGCGTGCGGCTCGAGCAAAGCCGAAACCGCGAGACGCCTCGGCGTCAGCCCGACCGCGGTGTGGACATGGACGCGCCGCCATGACCTGCCGCTGAAACCGCCGACGGCGCCGTGACGGCACTCTCGACACCAGCCCCCGGGATTCCGCCGACAACCGCCCGCGCCGGCGCGGGACGCCGAGAGTCCTCTGACGCGAGCCCTCGGATTCGTGCAGTCTGCGATACTTTCTCGGTGGTTCTCTGGCGGTCTGCAACCCTAGGGCGGCCAGCGCCGCGACCCGCACTCCGCTCGCAAACACCGCCCCATCGCGTCTTTGAATGATCTTGCGCACGCCTTGGCACAGCGCCTGCTAAGAGAGATCACTGGCGAAGCCCAGCGCGAGCTCTGCCCGCAACCCAAAGGGTCGAGGGTCGGGTGTCGAGGGATCGAGGAAGCCGGCCTCGGGCGTCGGGCGTCCGTGGTCGGAAACGTGCCAGGAAAGCAAGGTCTTGGCGGGTAGTAGTACGAATGCTTTGATCACCATCCACGTGCGTCGCTTCGCGCCGCTTGATCAAGGCCAGCCGCATCAGGAGGGTTCGTGATGACCGTCGTAGTGACAGCCCGAGGCGAGACCGCCGATGCGGAAGTCGACAGCCGGTTCGGCCGCACCGCCTTCCTGCTCCAGATCGACACGGCGAGCGGCACCTGCCAGGCGCACAGTAACCACCCCAACCTGCAGGCCGCTCAGGGCGCCGGGATTCAGACCGCGCAGCGCGTCGCCGACCTCGCCCCTGACGCCCTGATCACCGGCAACCTCGGCCCGAAGGCCTTCCGTGTCCTGCAGGCCGCCGGCATCCGCGCCTACCGCTGCAAAGCCGGCACCGCCGCCGAGGCGGTCCGCCACTTCCAGGAAGGCAACCTGACGGAACTGACCGCCGCCAATGTCGAAGGCCACTGGGTCTGACCTCCGGGCGCCACCCCGAAGACGTGGAACCCTGCCATGCCGACCGCCACCACCGCCCATCCTGGAGGGCCGCCAGCGTGACAAATCACCAACGCATGCGCCTGCGGCGCTGGAGCGACCGCATCGCCTTCACGGCCCTTGGCGTGATCCTCGTCGCCTGGGCCCTGGCGGCACATCCCTTCTGGAAACCGACGCTCCACGTGCGCTCCTGCGGCGGCAATACCGAACTGCTCGAGCGCTTCATCCCCGACTTCGAGCGACGCCACCGCTGCCACGTCGTCGCGGTCGCGGCACCGGTCCAGTACCTCCTCGAGCTGGCGGCGGCCGACGACCGCCACGTCCCGGACGTCATCGTGGGCCGCTCGGGTCCAGGCTGGGGCCTGCTCGAGCGCCGCGGGCTTCTCGACGGCCCACCGCAGTGCTTCGCGATCGACCCGCTCGTTCTGGCAACCGCCCCAGGCAATCCCCACCGGATCCAGTCCCTGCAGGACCTCGGCCGGGAGGGCCTCCGCGTCCTGGCCTCACCGGGTGCCATGCGACCGAAGGGCCGTGTCGTCGGGGCGCTGATGGCCGATGTCTCTGACGCGCTCTACCCCGGCCTGGCCGACCGCTGGGAACGCAACACCGTCCAGGAACTGCCCTGCTGCCGCGGCCTCGCGGAAGCGTTGCGCACCGGCCGCGGCGATGTCGCCGTCCTGGCGCGCTCGCAGGCCGCCCTGCCCCCCCTGGCCGGCGCCTGCGAAGCGGTCCCGATTCCCCTCCGCGAGCTGTCATGTCTGCGCAACGGCCGTAGCTCGATGCCACAGTCGGTCGGCC
>JAAYZO010000840.1 GCA_012514865.1 Lentisphaerota bacterium
TCCTGGCTGATGCCAACCAGGACGGTCCCCTCGCGATGGAAGACGATCGCCTGGCCGGACGGGGTGCGGATGCGGTTCAGGCAGAGCCGTCCGCCGAGGGCCGGGACCGGGTAGTTCTCGCCGGTGGCCGGGTCGAGCTTGTCCTGGAGGACCCAGCCGGGCCGGGCGAGGTCGTAGGCGGTGCCGTCGGCGAGGGTGAGGGTGAAGCCGGGGAACTCGAAGGCGTCCTCCGGGCAGCGCGGGTCGCCGGCCTCCCAGTAGGGCGCCATGGCGCCGGGGAGGACGACGAGCTTGTCGGAGCAGGTCGGCGTGAGGGTCGCCGCGACCCCGGGTGGCGGATCCCAGCGGGCGTGGTAGCAGAACTCGTAGGCCCCGCCGGGCTCGAGCCGGAAGGTGAAGGTGCCGCGTCGGCCGTCGGGGAGGTCCAGGGTGACATTACGGCCGCCGCCGCTGCGGGCGGTGAAGGCCTCGCCCTCGGCGTTGGTATCGGTGCGGGTGACCTCGTCGGTCTCGATGAGCATGTCGGCGATGGCGAAAGACCATCCCGGTCCGATGTCTGGCGACGGCGTGCCGGAGCGCGCCTGGAGGCTGTTGTAGGTGCGCGTCAGGGTGATCGGCAGGCCCGGCAGGGGTATGGCGAGGTCGCGCTGGGAGAAGGCGACGAGGCCGACCTTGAGGCCGGAGTCGAGGGCGATGCGGGTGGTGCTGCGGGCGGTGTCGGCGCCGCCGCGGACGGTCATGACGAGGTCATAGACGCCATTGGGCACCAGGGTCAGGTCGAGGCTGCCGAGCGGCGCCGGTTCGGTGGCGGCGGCAGGTCGTCGCGAGGGGTTCCAGCCGCCGTTGTCGGCGTCGGGCGTGAGGGTGCGCACGAGGGTGCCGTCGGGTCGGCACAGGTCGAGCCGCCAGGCGACGCCGTCGGTCTCGTCGGGGTCATCGGCAATGCCGTAGACGGTGGTGATGCCGTCGCGCAGGACGACCGGCGGCGCGTCGCCGCGCTCGGGAGTCGGCGGTGTGTCGGCGAGGACCAAGCGTGCGGTCGGGCCGCCGCTGATGCGGTTGACGCGGCACTGGCGTTCGGGCGTCTCGGCGCAGCCATTGGCGGCGAGGGTGGCGGTGTAGAGCCCGTCGCTCAGAGCCGCAACCGGGAGGGCGATGTCGACCGTCCGGCCGTGGCCGGTGTGTGCGGGGATGGCGCTGGGGCCCTGGACGCTCAGGCGCCAGTCGCGGTCGGTCTTGAACTCGGCGTGGATCGCGATGGTATCGGGGCCGTCGGCGGTGATGACGGCCGGGGTGAGGGTGAAGGCCACAATCGGGTTGACGGTGGTGAAGGCCACCGGCGTCGCCTCGGCGAGGTTGCCGGCGCAGTCCACGGCGCGGGCGCCGAGGGTGTGGTTGCCGTCGTCGAGCGGCCCGGTCTCGAGCCGGCAGACGAGCCGGCCATGGGCGGGTGCGCCGCCGGCGGCGATGGTGCGGCCGTCGAGATCGAGGAGAATCTGGCGGATGCCGCTGGTGTCACTGGCCTGGACCTGGACCGTGACCGCGCCGTGGACCGCGCCGAGGTCATCCGGCGGCCACGCCATCGAGAGGGCGACCTGCGGCGGCGTGCGGTCGTCGTCGCGGCGCGCGAGGACGCGGCTGGCGCTGTTGCCGGCGGCGTCGGTGGCGCGGACCTCGACGTCGTGGCCCTGCATAGCGCCGGGCGTCAGGTCGACGGTGAGGGACCCATCCCGGCTGCCGTGGCAGGTCTCCGACTGGATGACCTCGCCATTGCGGCGCAGCTCGATCGCGGCCAGGGCCTCGTTGTCGGTCGCGCGCAGGACCAGCCGCCGCGGCTCACGGCCGTCGGGCCCGGCGTCGACGACGTCGATGGCGATCTCGGGCGCGGCCGA
>JAAYZO010000841.1 GCA_012514865.1 Lentisphaerota bacterium
CGCCTGCAGGCGTCGGCGGTCGGCGAGAATGGCCGTGCCCCGTGCCGGGCTGCCCGCCTGCAGGGCCGCCAGCATGGCGGTGCGGACGGCCTCCGGCGTGGCCTGACGCTGGGCCTGTCGCCAGGCGCGCCGGCGCTCCTGGGTGAGGCCGAGGACATGCCGCCAGAGGCCGGTGGCGGTGGCCTGGCCCGGGCGCAGGGGCGCCTCGTCGTCGCGGGCGCAGGCGATGGCGGCGCGCTCGATGTCGGCCGCGGACCATGCCGCGGCCGCGACCGCGGCGTCCAGGCCGGCGAAGACGCGGAGCGTCCGCGCCGGTGCCGGGTCGCTGTAGGATGACATCGCCAGTCGTCCGGGGCGCGGCGCGTAGGAGCAGGCGGCACCGTAGGCGCCGCCCTTGGCGCGGATCTCTTCCCAGAAGAGGTCGTAGCTGAGGATCTGCGCGCCGAGCTGGAGCAGCGGCCCCGCCGGGCTGTCGAAGCCGGGCACCGGCAGGCAGGCAGCGCAGTAGGCGACCTCGAGGGCGTGCGACAGGCCCTGGCAGGACGGCGCGCCGACGGCGCTCTCGCCGGCCAGGGCGGTGCTGTCGGAAGGCCGCCGCGCCGGGCGCTGGCCGAGCCAGCCGCGCAGGGCCTCGCCCGAGCGGTCGTTGCCGACGAACGAGACGTAGGCTGGGCCGCGCTGCTGCAGCCAGGCCGCGATCGCGGCGAGGGCCTCCTGCGAGCGCGCCATGGCGCCACGGAGGTCGTGGCTGACGGCCCGGCTGAGCTGCAACTGGGCCGGGCCGTACCAGAGATTCGCCAGGTGGCCATGGGCGCCGAGGTGGGCGGCGGCCTGCATCGCCGCCAGGCCGCTGCCCTGCGACACGACGCCGGCCAGCAGCCCCGCATGGCGTTGCGCCACCAGCTCACGCAGGCGCTGCCCGGGCGCCGGGTCGATCTCGTCGACGAGTTCCGTGATCAGCTCCAGGGCGCCGGCGCAGGTCGCGTCGAGGAAGCGCGTCTGCAACACCAGGAAGGGCCTGGCCGCGCCGGCCTGGCCGCCCGTCCCCAGGAGGTGGCACCAGGCGTTGCAGCCGCCGGTCAGGCGCGTCAGGGCGGTCGCGAGGTCGGCGTAGTGCCGTCGACGCGTCCCGAGGCGTGTCAGGAAAGCGGCCGCCGCCGGCACGTGGGGCCATAGGGCTGCCGGCAGGCCGCTCAGGTCGAAGGCCATGGTGACGTAGTTCAGACCGCGGGTCGGGACCTCGTGGCGGAGGAACACGAAGCCGTTGGGGAGGGTCTCGGCCTGGCTGCGCAGCGGCGTCGGCTCGTCGGGGAGGTCCTTCAGGTGGAGCCGCGGCAGTGCCGCCAGGGCCTCGGGGCGGTCCGGCTGGCCCTGGCGCTCTTCGAGGGCGCGGTCCTCGGCCTCGAGGCGGTCAAGGTCGGCCGCGCCGAGGCTCCGCCGGGCGGTGCCGATCACCTGGCGCAGGCGGCGCTCGCGCTCCGGGGTCTCGCCGGGGCGGTGCCGCCAGGACAGGGTCAGGCGGTGCGGGTTGGCCAGCAGGTCACGGTCGATGAGGTCGCTCAGCAGCCCGGGGGCGTCATGGAGGCGCTGGCGCAGGCGCAGCAGGGCGGCGTCGAGGCGCAGGTGGGGCAGGGGGTCGTAGTCGTAGAACCAGACTGAGAGGGCATCCTCCATGAGCGCCAGGGGGAAGTCGGTGTCGATCTCGCGGTGTCGGTACTCGAGCTGTCGCAGGCCGTCCTGGAGGCGTTCGGCATCGATGCCCTGGTCGCGTGTCTGGCGGAGGATGTCGAGGATGATCTGCTCGAGGCGCCGTCCGGCGATGGGGCGGGGGCCCTTGAGGCCGACCTGGAAGACGGTCTGCAGGGCGTCGCTGCTGTAGCCGGAGCCGATCAGGTCGGCGCCGAGGCCGGATTCGAGGAGGCCGCGGCGCAGGGGCGCCGCGTCATCGCCGAGCAGGAGCAGATCGATGAGCTGCCAGGCCAGCTCGGTCTCGATGTCGGGGAGGTCGCCGATCATCCAGCCGACCGCGGCCGCGGCGGCGGTGTCGTCGCCGAGGCGGCCGCCGAGGCTGATGGCGGCGCGACGCGGCCGGGACCAGCGCGGCTGGCGCACCACCGCCGGCGGGGTGAAGGCCGCGGCGTCGGCCGCCGTCGGCAGGTGTGCGTCGAGGAAGCGCAGGCTGTCGGCCAGGGGGATCGAGCCGTAGAGGAAGAGACGGCAGCCGGCGGGGTGGTAGAGCCGGCGGTAGGCGTCCATGAACGCCTCGTGCGTCAGCGTCGGTATGGCATGCGGCTCGCCGCCGGCGTCGAAGCGGTAGGTGCCGCGCGGGAAGAGCCGCGCCATGCTGTCGCGGTGCAGGATCGTATCGAGGTCGGAGAAGGCCCCGCGCATCTCGTTGAAGACGACGCCGTTGGGCTCGAGGCGACGGCGGCCGGACGGGGTGGTGACCACACTCCAGTGCCAGCCCTCACGGCGCAGGGTGTCCGGGCTGAGCAGGGGCTGGAAGACGGCATCGAGGTAGACCTCGACGAGGTTGAAGAAGTCCTGGGGGACGGTACTGGCGACCGGGTAGAGGGTGCGGTCATCGCAGGTGAAGGCATTGATGAAGGTGGCGAGGCTGGACTTGAGCATCTCGACGAAGGGGTCCTTCACCGGGAAGCGCCGCGAGCCCGCCAGGACGGCATGCTCGAGGATGTGGGGCGTGCCGCAGGCATCGCTTGGCGGCGACGGCACGCCGACGGCGAAGAGGTTCTCCGGGTCGGTGTTGGCCAGGCTCAGGAGGCGTGCTCCCGAGCGCTCGTGGCGGGCTTCGACGGCCAGGCCGTCGAGCTCCTCGATCGCCTCCACCCGCAGGATACGGAAGCCGTGCAGGACCGTGTGCGGGGACAGGGCCAGTGTCATGGGCGGCTCTCGCTTGGGTGGCTTCGCGGGCGTGCCGATATCGGCGCGGTCTGAAGACGAACGAACCGGAAGCGCTCGTGAGGTCGCTTCCGGTTCGTGAGGTCATGGCGGCGCCGTCGCCGGCGCCGCCGCGTGGATTCAGGCCTTGGTGTCGGCGTCGGTGGCCGGCGCCGTCTCGGCGGTCTTCGCGTCGGCGCTGACGGCGGCCTCGGCGGCCGCGGTCGGCGTCGTGGTCGTCGGGATCAGCTCCAGGATGCACATCTCGGCGGCGTCGCCGAGGCGCTGGCCGAGGCGCATGATACGGGTGTAGCCACCGTGGCGGCCCTCGTACTGCGGTGCCACCTTGCTGAACAGCTCGGCGACCGTGTCGGTCTGGTGCAGGATGCTGATCGCCCGGCGGCGGTCATGCAGGGTGCCGCTCAGCCCGAGGGTGATCATCTTCTCGGTCAGGCGGCGGATCTCCTTGGCCTTGGCGACCGTGGTGGTGATCCGGCCCGACTTGATCAGGCTGCAGACGGCATTGGCCATCAGCGAGCGGCGATGCTCGGAGGTCCGGCCGATCTTGAATGTGTATTTGCGGTGTCGCATGCGCCTCAGTCCTCTTTCTGCTGCGAAGCCAGCTTCTGCTGCATCGCCTCGCGGACCTCATCCTTCAAGGTCATCCCCAGGCCGAGGCCGTGCTCGGACAGCTTGGCCTTGATCTCCTGCAGGGACTTCTTGCCGAAGTTGCGGTACTTCAGCATCTCGGGCTCAGTCTTCTCGACCAGCTCACCGAGGACACGGATCTGCGCCATGTTCAGGCAGTTGACGGCGCGCACCGAGAGTTCCAGGACATTGACGCTGAGCATCAGCCGGTCGAGCAGTTCCTGCTCTTCGGCGCTGGTGACATGCACCGGGGCCTGGTGCGTCACCGCCACATCCTGAGCCGAGCCGAACACCGCCAGGTGCTCACGCAGGAGGTAGGCGGCCCGGGTCAGGGCGTCCTGCGGGGTGACGCGGCCGTCGGTCCAGATCTCCAGCTCGAGGCGGTCGTAGTCGGTGCGCTGCCCGACGCGGCAGGCCTGCACGTCATAGCGGACGCGCTCCAGCGGGCTGAACAGGCAATCGACCGGGATGACGCCGATCGGGTGGTCCTCGCGCTTATTCTCTTCAGCCGGGCGCCAGCCGCGGCCGCTGCAGATCTCCAGCTCCATGCGCAGCGGGCGGTCTTCGTCCAGCGTGCAGATCAGCAGCTCCGGATTCAGGACGGTGGTGACGCCGTCCTCGCGGATGGCCGCGGCCGTCACCGGGCCGGCCTTGTCCGAGTAGAGCTCGATCGTGCGCGGCAGATCGCCATCGCAGGTCAGCCGCAGCTTCTTGATATTAAGGATAATCTCGGTGACATCCTCCACGACCCCGGGAATCGTCGAGAACTCATGAGCGACACCATCGATACGTACGGACGCCACCGCGACGCCCTCCATCGAGGACAGCAGGACGCGGCGCAGGGCATTGCCGATGGTGTTGCCAAAGCCATGTTCCCACGGCTCGGCAATGAACTTCGCATAGCGCGGCGTCGCGGAGGCGGCATCCATCTGCAACGCACTCGGCAGAGCGAAATTTTCCAGGCCAGGCATAGGTATCTCCTCGTTCTCGGTGACCTCCCAGGTGCCGCCAGGGCGGCGGCGGCACACGGGCAGACGCGTGATCCTGTCTCCTGGTCGGCTCAGACGCGGCGCCGCTTCGGCGGCCGGCAACCGTTGTGCGGGAGAGGGGTAATGTCTTTGAGCAGGGTGATCTCCAGGCCGGCCGAAGCGATGCCGCGCACCGCCGACTCGCGCCCGGCGCCGGGGCCCTTCAGACGGACCTCGACCTCACGCATGCCGAGGGAGGCGGCGCGACGGGCGGCTTCCGCGCCGATCTGCTGCGCTACGTAGGCCGTGCTCTTGCGCGAGCCCTTGAAGCCCAGGCGGCCGGCGCTGCACCAGGCCACGGTGTTGCCGTGCAGGTCCGAGATGGAGACCTTGGTGTTGTTGAAACTGGCATCGACATGGGCGATGCCGTTGGGGATATGCCGCTGGCCCTTGGCCGGCCGCACGCGCTTCACATCAGCCTGGGGCTGCTGCTCCGCCGGCTGCTGCTCCTGAGGCTGTTCCGGGGTAGGGGTTGCCGCGATCTCGTCAGCCATGGACTCGTGTTCTCCTTAACGCCACACGCGTAATCACCACGTCGGGCCTGACCCTCAGGCCTGCTTGTCGGCGGAGGCCTGCTTGCGCTCGGAACGATCGCGAATGGCCCCGACGGTCTTCTTGGCGCCCTTACGGGTACGGGCGTTGGTCTTGGTGCGCTGGCCGCGGACCGGCAGGCCGCGGCGGTGACGCTGGCCACGGTACGACCCGATGGCAATGAGGCGGCGGATGTTCTGGGCCACCTGGCGTCGCAGGTCGCCCTCGACGGTGAACTGGTCCTGCAGGATCTTGGCGATCGTGCCGATGTCGCTCTCGGTCAGCTCGGAGGCGCGCACGGTCGGGTCAATGCGGGCCCGCGTGCAGATCTCCGCCGCCCGTGCCGGGCCGATGCCGTAGATGTAACGCAACGCCACATCAACGCGCTTGTTGTTCGGAATGTCGACACCAAGAATTCTGGGCATGGTCTCTGTTTCCTTGCCGTCCTGAGGATGCTCCGCCCGCACCGCCGCGCCCGGGTGTGTTCCCGCGGCGCCTGGCCAGGCTGTCGAAGCCCATCAGCCCTGACGCTGTTTGTGACGCACGTTCGTGCAGATGATGCGGATCGTGCCATGCCGGCGCACGACACGACAACTGCTGCAGATACGCTTGACGCTGGCTCTGACTTTCATGGTCGCTACCTGGCCTTGCTGGCTGCTGTCGCTGCTGACCTGGTCCCGCCAAGGCCAGCCACGCCGCCTCGTCATCGGCCGACGCGGCGGGCGCGGTCAGGTCCTCGGTTGAGGGAGACAAGCGGATAATATACCGAGGCGTAAGATGCCGTCAAGAAACAACCTCGGGAAAAACGGCGATGGCGCCTGCTGACGCCCCCTCGGCGGCGTCACTTCTTGCGGTAGGTAATGCGGCCCTTGGTGAGGTCATAGGGCGAGATCTCGACGACGACCGCATCGCCCGGCAGGATGCGGATGAAGTGCAGGCGCATCTTGCCGCTGATGTGGGCGAGGACCTCGTGGCCATTCTCGAGGGCGACGCGGAACATGGTGTTGGGCAGGAGTTCTTTGACGACTCCTTCGACTCGTATACAGTCTTTACTCACGTCAGGATCTCCGGTTTATCGCGTGTGATCAGGACCATGTGTTCAGCGTGTGCGGACAGCCCGCCGTCCGCGGTACGGACCGTCCAGCGGTCCTGCCGGTCGATCTCGACGCGATGCGAGCCCACGGTCACCATGGGCTCGATGGCCAGGACCATCCCTGGCTGGAGCCGGGCGCCGGGGGATCTCTGCGCGAAGTTCGGCACCTCAGGCGGCTCGTGCAGGCTGCGCCCGCAGCCATGCCCGACGAAGTCGCGCACGACGCTGAAGCCGCAGCGCCGCACCACTGCCTCCACGGCCGCTGAGATGTCGTTAACATAGCGGCCCCCGCAGGCCATTGCTATGCCGGCCGCCAAGGACTCTTCCGTGGCCCGCAGCAGGGCCGCCTTCTGGCCCTCGGGCGGCCCGCCGGCGCAGACGGTGCGGGCCGAGTCGCCGACGAAGCCGTCGATGCGGACGCCGACGTCCATACTGACGAGGTCGCCCGGGGCGATGATGCGCCCGGCCCGGCCGATGCCGTGGATGATCTCATCGTTGAGCGAGATGCAGATGCAGCCCGGGAAGCCGCCGTAGCCGAGGAAGGCGCTCTCGCCGCCGCAGTCCCGGATCAGCTCGGCGGCGCGACGGTCGACATCGAGGGTGGACAGCCCCGGCGCCACATAGGCGGCCAGGTCGGCCAGGACCGCCGCCGTGGCCCGGGCGGCCCGGCGGATGCCCTCGATCTCACGGTCTGAATGAATGACAACGTCCTTGCGCGACATGAGACACAACGACCCTTCCCGGTCTGAACGTGAAGCCCGGTCAGCTCAGCCCCAGAGCCAGGCTGACCTCGGACAGAAGCTCGAGGCCCTCGCGGGCGGCGTCGAGGCGCAGCAGCAGGCCGCGCTCCTCATAGAACCGCACCAGCGGCTCGGTCTGCTCGGCATAGACACGCAGACGCTCGCGCGCCGTCGGCTCGGTGTCGTCGCCGCGCTGCTCGAGCGGCCCGCCGCAGTGGTCGCAGCGGCCCGGCTGGCGCGGCGGGCTGTACACCAGGTTGCACACGGCCCGGCACTGCCCGCAGACACGCCGGCCCGTCAGGCGCTTGATCAGGCGGTCGACGTCGTCGGTGGCCATGAGGATGACGCGGTCCAGGGCCAGGCCGGCCTCGGCCAGGAGACGCTCGAAGAGCCGCGCCTGGACCAGCGTGCGCGGAAAGCCGTCGAGGAAACAGCCGCGGCGACGGATCTCGTCTTCGGCCAGCCGCGCCGCCACCACCGCGCCGACCAGCTCGTCCGGCACCAGCGCGCCGCGGCCCATGCAGTCACGTACCTGACGCCCCAGGGGCGTCTCCCGGCGGACCTCTTCGCGCAGGATGTCGCCCGTGGAGATGTGCAGGTAGCCAAAACGCTCCCGCAACAGCTTCGCCAGGGTACCCTTACCGCCGCCCGGCGGGCCGAGCAGAACATAGATCGCCATGGGCATGTGACTCCATCGGCAGACCACGACCAATGGCCGTATGCCATTGCTGTTGGAACCCGTTACCCTAGTGTCTTTGGTCGCAGAGTCAAGAGGGCGAAAGCGCCGCGGACGGGCGCGGGGGAGGGGGCGGCCCGCGACGCCTCGGCGGCCGGTGGCGGCCCCGCGCCAGGCAGGTCAGACGGGTCAGACGGGTCAGACGGGCTGGCGCCCCTCTCGCCTCTCTCCCCGTTCGGCGTTCGACGTTCGGCGTTCGGCGTTCGCCGTTCGGCGTTCGGCGTTCGACGTTCGACGTTCGACGTTCGGCATTCGACGTTCGACGTTCGACGTTCGGCGTTCGGCGTTCCCCCTCCCTCGACCCCATACCCATCAAGCTAAGGCTTGCTGGTGCCCAGAACTGA
>JAAYZO010000842.1 GCA_012514865.1 Lentisphaerota bacterium
CGGCCGGCGCCCGCCTCGCCGCGAAGATGGCCGAAGCGAAGGCGGAAACAAAGCCGGAACCGAAGCCAGAACCGGCGCCACCGGACCCCTCTCCGGCCGAATCGGCGCCCCATGACCACGAACCTGCAAGGATCCCTTACAAGCTCGCGTCGGCCCTGGCGGCCACAGCGGCGGCCGGGATTGAGCGGACCGAGCTCCTCCTCTGGCTGATTTCGCGCGGCACGCTGACCGACGGCCAGAAGCTGGACGACATGCCGCAGAACGTCATCGACTATCTGGCTGAACACCCCGACAAGGCCGCCGGCGCGATCAAGGCGTGGAAGGCACAGCCGTTCTAGGGTCGCCTCCGTGGGCCGCGCATACGAGACCACGCGGAGGAAGAGGCTAGGCAATGCTGATTAGACTACCCAAGGAAACCATAGACGCGCTCCGGTCCCGCGCCGTAGCGCTCTGCTGCGACCAATCCGAGGTGGCGCGCCGGGCCCTGCGACGCCACCGCCGAAACCCGTGTAGTATCGCGGCGCTACGCGCCAGTGCTACACGCTCAGGATCCATGCCCGTGCACCTTGACCTCGGCGACACCGCCGCTGGCATGGGCGCGAGCAAGATTCGGGCGATCCTGGCCGCGCAGCTGGTCGACACCGAGCCGCTGGTTACGTGGTCGGTACACGAGTACAGGACGGTCGACGAGGCCGAGGGGAGGGAGTGACATGGACTACGCCACCTTCCTCGCCGCCAAGACACAGATCGGCACTGATTCCGGCTTTGACCCGGTGTACATGCCCGACCTGCTCTTTCCGTTCCAGCGCGATATCGTGACGTGGGCGACGCGCAAGGGCCGCGCCGCGGTCTTCGCCGACTGCGGTCTCGGGAAGACGTTCATGCAGCTTGCCTGGGCTGAGAACGTCGCGCGCCACACGTGCGGCCGGGTTCTGATTCTTACGCCGCTGGCGGTGTCATTCCAGACCGTGCGCGAGGGCGCCAAGCTGGGCATCGAAGTCTCACACTGCCGCAATGGTCTGGACACCGGCGCGGCTCAGATCGTGGTCACGAACTACGAGCGGCTGCACCATTTCCGGCCAGACGACTTTGCCGGCGTGGTGTGCGACGAGTCCAGCATCCTGAAGAACTTCGACGGCGAGACGCGCAAGGCCGTCACCGAGTTCATGCGGCGGCGCCCGTACCGCCTGCTATGCACGGCCACAGCGGCCCCGAATGACTACATCGAGCTTGGCACGTCTTCCGAGGCGCTGGGAGACCTGGCACGAACCGCCATGATGGCACGGTTTTTCATGCACGACGGAGGAGAAACGCAGCGATGGGCGCTGAAGGGTCACGCCGAACGCGACTTCTGGCGCTGGGTCTGTTCGTGGGCGCGGGCAATCCGCCGGCCGTCTGATATGGGATATGACGACGACGGCTTCGCCCTCCCGCCGCTTGAGGTGCGCAGCCACATCGTGAGCGCCGCCGCGCCTCTCGACGGGTACCTGTTCGACATGCCGGCCGTCGGACTCCAGGAGCAGCGCCAGGACCTGCGCCGCACGATTGATGAGCGGTGCGGCATGGCGGCCGATCTGGTCAACGGGCACGACCTGGCAGCCGTGGCATGGTGCAACCTCAACGAGGAGGGCAAGAGGCTGGCCAAGTCCATTCGCGGCGCGGTCGAGGTCTGCGGCGCTGACCCTGAGGAGTTCAAAGAGGAGGCTTTCGCCGGGTTTGTATCGGGCGCGTTCCGGGTGCTCGTGACAAAGCCGACCATCGCCGGATTCGGACTGAACCTTCAGCACTGCGCGCACGAGACGTTCTTCCCTAGCCACAGCTACGAACAGTATTACCAGGCAGTGCGTAGATGCTGGAGGTTCGGTCAGAAAAACCCCGTCGTCGTGGACATGATTACCACCGACGGCCAGGCCGACGTTTTGGCCAACCTGAACCGGAAGACCGAACAGGCCCGCGCGATGTTTGACAGCCTCGTGTCGTTTATGTGGCGCGAGATGGTGGTGCAGAAGACAACAGGGTACGCGAAGAAAGAGGAGATCCCGCAATGGCTGTGAGAGACCAGACGATTGCAGAGACGTGGGCCGTGTACAACGGCGACTGCGTAGAGGTCATGCGCGAACTGCCGGCCGGAAAGGTCGGCATGGCGCTGTTCTCTCCGCCGTTCGCTGACCTGTACTGCTACAGCGACAACCCGCAGGACCTTGGCAACTGCGGCAGCTACGACGCGTTCTTTGAGCACTTCGCCTTTGTCATCGAGGGGCTGCGACGCGTCCTCATGCCGGGGCGCCTCTGCGTTGTCCACTGCATCGACATTCCGGCCATGAAAGAGCGCGACGGCTACATCGGCCTGAAGGACTTCCCGGGAGACATCATCCGGGCGTTTCAGTCTGCCGGATTCGTCTACCATTCCAGGCACGTCGTCTGGAAAGACCCGCTGATTGAGGCCACGCGAACCAAGGCGCTCGGGCTGATGCACCAGCAACTGTGCAAGGATTCGTCGCGGTGCCGCGCCGGTCTGCCCGACTACGTTCTGGCGTTCCGGGCGCCAGGCGAAAACGAGACGCCGGTGACGCACGTAGAAGGGCTGGCGCGCTACTGCGGCTCTGACGATCCAGGCGGCGATGGCGTCAAGAGGTCGCACAACATCTGGAGGCGGTACGCCAGCCCGGTCTGGATGGACGTTCGCCAGACGCACACCCTGAACTATCGCGCCGCGCGCGACGCCAAGGACGAAAAGCATATCTGCCCTCTGCAACTCGACGTAATCGAGCGCGCCTGCGTGCTCTGGAGCAACCCCGGCGAGGTGGTACTGTCGCCGTTTGCCGGCGTCGGGAGCGAGGTTTACGGCGCCGTGCTCAACGGGCGCAAGGGCGTGGGGATCGAACTCAAGCCGAGCTACTACCGCCAGGCGTGCCGCAACCTCGCTGCCGCGGAGCAGGAACGCCTGGCCAACGACACGCCGCTGCTCGCACTGTCAACCGCAACCGAGGAGGAGGAGTGATGGACGACTACAGGACCAAGTACAACCGCGCCAGGAAGGCCAAAAACAAGGCGAACCAGCGGACCAGGGAAGAACGACGCCGCGTCGAGGCAAGCCAGCAGGCTACAGACTACTGGAGCCGCCGCGCCGCAGAAAGCAATTGCCAGACCGCAGAGGCCGAACGCGAAGCCCGCGCCGCCCGCGAGGCCGTGGCGCTGAAGGACCGCGCCATCCACAGACAGCTCCAGCGGATCAACGAGCTTGAGCGGCAGCTCGACATAGCTCGATCCATGCTGGCGACATACGAGCGCAGAGACACCGCCAGCCACGACGCCACGCCCATGACCCAGCACCACGCCTGCGAGTGCGCCCGCCAGGCCCGCGAGGCCACGGAACGGGCCGTGGCCCGTATCGAGCCGCACGCGAGACCGTGGTGGCGCCGGGTGTTCGAGTGGCCGAAAAGTGACGGGGGCCGTTGAATCCGCGCGGCATGGGTGATATGGTCAGAGATACGGGCTTGACACCCCGAAAAAGGTAGGCGTAGGTGAACCTTCAGAACACAGAATGCAGACCGCGACCAGGGGCCTCAATCGGCGCAACGCCGAGACCTGCCTGCCCGTGTCAACTGGCCGCGGTTTGCGTTCTGTGGTTTGGAGGCGAGCGATGATCGAACATTCCGACAAGACCCTCGGACGCCCTACGCGCAAGAGCGCACAGGGAACTCTGTTTGACATCGAGCCGGATTGGCGCGAACAGTGGTGGGGGATGCCGAGCTTCGAGATGTGCGACGCCACGCCTCAGTACCGTATCACGGTCAACTTCATGACCGCCGAGGACGTGGCCGCGTTCGCCAAGGCTACGGGCATCCCGGCAACGACCCGGAGCGATACGGCGTGGTACCCGCACCAGACGCATCTGAATGGCAGCTTCGCGTGGGACGGCGAGCCTACCGACAGCCGCTACCCCATCTGTATCCCGAGCAAGGGACGCGCCGCCTGTCAGAAGACCGGAAAAGCCCTGGACCGCCTTGGAGTATCCTACCGATTCTTTGTCGAGGAAACCGAGTACGACGAATACTGCCGATTTCTTCCATCCGAGCGAGTCGTCAGGATGCCGTTTCACGATCTGGGACAGGGTTCGATACCGGCCAGAAACTTCATCTGGGAGTGGGCAAAGGAACACGGTTACAAGAGGCACTGGACGGTAGACGACAACATAACCGGCTTCCTGCGGTGTACGAACAACCGCCGGCTATGTGTCCGCGGAGGTGGTTTCTTCAGGGCCATGGAAGACTTCGTGGACCGCTACGACAACATCGCGATGGCCGGCCCCCACGATAAGGGATTCGTGCCCGACCGCGGAGAAAAACTTACGCCGTTCCTGCTCAACTCACGGGTGTATTCCTGCATCCTACTCGATACGACACTGCCCGACCGCTGGCGCGGCCGTTACAACGAGGATACCGACCTATCGCTGCGGCTACTGAAGCAGGGATTCTGTACTCTGCTCTTCCGCGCGTTGCTTATGGACAAGGGAAACACAGTAGGAGTACGAAACGCAAAGCCTCTACCCGGCGGCAACACCGACAACGTCTACGCCACCGGAGATCACCGCCGCGCGTTCGCTGAGAGCCTGAGAGAGCAGCACCCCGACGTCGTGAAGGTGGTCTGGAAGTTCAACCGATGGCACCACCAGGTAGACTACGCCCCATTCGCGCGCAACACGCCAGTTCTCAAGGCCGGCGTCGTGCCCACGGCCACGAACAACGAGTACGGCATGAAGCTGGTTCGGACCAAAGGGGAGGACGCCGCACTGTGAGAATCCGCATCGTCAACTGGTCACAGTACCAGCACTACCGGAACCGCTGCCCGCCGTGGGTCAAGGTCCACTGGTCACTTCTGACGTCTGACACGTGGGTAACCCTCGACGACGCCAGCCGCGTGCTAGTGATTGCTAGCATGATGCTAGCATCGCGCGACAAGGCGAGAGACGGCTCGTTCAACGGCAACCCCGAGTATGTTCGCCGAGTCTGCTACCTCAACACGCTACCAGATTGGGGGCCTTTGTTAGCCGTTGGATTTGTTGAGGTTGTGCCCGATGCTAGCAAGATGCTAGCAGACGCTAGCACGATGCAAGCAAAGTGTTGCTCAGAGACAGAGAGAGAGACAGAGAAAGAGAACCCCCTTACCCCCAAGGGGGCAGGGGAACCGTTGGCCGAATCCGAAGACCCGGAAGGGAAATCCGCACTGGTCCACGCCCAACCGCCAATCCCTGACCCGTGGACCCGTCTGGCGGAACCGGAGAGGATACAGCGGATCGTTCGGCACCTCACAGCCGCCGACGCGACACCAGCATACATGGCCGCATGGCGCGCCTCGGTCCGTGAACTGGCCGCGTGCGGCGCCGACTTCGACGCGGTTTGTGACGCCATAGACGAGCGGTGCGATGACCCCGAGCCGAGGTTTGCGCCGAAGCTGCCGCCGGCAAACCGGCTCAAGGCGGCATGGTTCCTGAGCCTCGTACAGCACTACCACACCCACGGAGACCACCAATGAGCGACCGTGACCAGACCGACGCAACCCTGCTCCGCTGCGCCCTGCGCCAGTGCGAGCGGGAGAGGGACGCCGCCAGGGCCGCGGCAAGGTTCGAAGCGCGGTCCGTCGAGGCCCTGACCGCCGCCCACCGGGAGACCATCAGGGGCGCGGCCGAGTACCTGCGCAACATGGGCGACTTCCGGCTGGCGTGCGACCTGATGGACATCCTGACCACGGCGGGAGAGGCGAAGGACGCTCCGCCCGTCGCACGCCACGGCATGGCGCCTGAGCACGTGCAGACCCTAAAGGATCTGAGCGAGCTGCACGACGGATGGACTGAGGCAACGTGCGCCATCCGCGCCGCCCTCACGGCGCTGGGGGAACCAGCGCCGTGAAAGAGCCGGTGAACATCGACTCCGAACTCGCCCTGGTCGGCGCCCTGCTGTGGAGCGGCGAGCCGCCCGAGGAAGTCCTGGCCTCCGTGCCAGCCGAGGCGTTTGCCATGCCTGCACTTCGCGCCGGGTGGGATTGGGCCGCGAAACAGCCGGCCGGTGAAGTCAACGCGGCAGGCTTTGCCAAGGCCGCCGGCCTGACCCTGGCATACGTCGCCGGCCTGGCACAGGCGCGCCCGACCTGGACGCTATGGACGGCCGACGCCGCCGACGTGGCGCGACGCGCAAACTGCCGCCGCCTGGCCGAAATCGGCGCGGAGATCGTCGCCGGAGCCAGCGCCGCCGAGGCAGACCCTCTGGCGATTGCGGAGCGCCACGCCAAGGCGTTCGCGGACCTCGCCACGACCGCACGCCCCGGCGGCATGTACTCGGTGCGTGAGCTGTTGCCTGGCGTCATCGAGTACATCGAGGCCCTGCACGCCGGGAACCACGCCGCGGCCGGCATCCCGACCGGGTTCCCCGAACTCGATCGGGTTAGCCCCATGCGACCCGGCGAGCTTACCATCCTGGCCGCGCGCCCGAGCGTCGGCAAGTCGGCGCTGGCCATGAACGTCGCCGCGAACATCGCGCTGTCTGGCGGCCCTGTCGGGTTTGTCTCGCTGGAAATGACTGCCCGCGGGCTGTGCGCCCGCCTACTCCAGAGCGAGGCCGGCGCGTGCATTGCCGATGTGGGCCGGGACGGAACTATGGCGGCCTATGGTTCGCTGACCCGGGCCGTTGGGCGAATCCGCGACATCCCGCTCACTATCTGCCAGCCGGGGCGCCTGACGTGCTCTGCCCTGCGCCGCCTGTCGCGCCAGCTCGTCAGCGGCCGCGGCGCCAGCATGATCGTCGTGGACTACCTACAGCTCGTCCTGCCTGACCAGCGGCTCGGGTCGCGCAACCGCGAGAACGAAGTCAGCGAGGCGTCGGCCACCGCCAAGGCCATCGCCATGGATTGCGGGGTGCCCGTGCTGATGCTGGCGCAGCTCAACCGCCAGGCCGAAGGTGAAAAGCCGCGGCTGTCACACCTACGGGACTCCGGGAGCATTGAGCAGGACGCCGACGCGGTTTGGCTCCTGGACCGCGACCGCCAGAAAAGTAACGGGACCGCCAGCCTGACCGTGGCGAAGAACCGTGACGGCGACTGCGGCGCGACCATCCCGCTGGCGTTCGAGGGGCGGTTTACCAGGTTCCGGCCGGCAGGGGCCGCGGAACGGGACCAGAGCACCGACGATAGGAATCGTGGAAAAGGATGGGCGCGATGAAAAAGAATCACCCGACAACCCAAGACCTCGCCGCCAAGGCCAGCGCCGCGGTACTGCGGCTCAACCCTGGGCTGGCCGGCAAGCCGCCCGCGCCGGCCGTGACGGTCGAACCGGACCAGCGCGACAAGGCGCCACACGGGCGATGCCCCCACACCGGGCGTCCGTACCGGAGCAAGACGGAGGCGCGGTGGGCTGCTGACCATCCCGAACACCGATACGAGGCGCTGGCAATCGCGACACCGTGCGGGGCGTACTGGCCGGACTTCGTGAGCGACTGCCACCGCGAAGGCAACATGTGCCTTCAGCAAGTGCTTGTCGAGGTCAAAGGCGGCTATATCCGCGACAGGGCCATGCACAAGGTCAAGGCAGCCCATCGGCCGGCGCGGGCGCTCGGGTTTTCCGGCATCTGGCTGGCACAGTGGAAAGACGGCGGGTGGAAGGTGACCGAAGTCACGGAGGGCGCCCGATGACCGCGCCGTTTCCGCCATCGTGGGTCAGGGCCCTGACGACCGAGGATTTGGAGCGGCTGGCCATTCGGACCGTCGACGGGACGATGGACGATTGGGATGCGCTGACAGCAGAGAGGCTGACGCGGCTCCTGTGGGAAGCGAAGGCTAAGCACGACAAGGAACGCAAGGAGGCAAGGCTATGAGCTGGGAGAACGAGTCGTGCCCGTGCGGAGACCGCAAGGCCCGCGAGGCGATGCTCTGCGAGCGGTGCCGCGAGGCGCTGGCAGACACGTACGAAATGGCCGTCTTCCGCGACGAGACGGCAGACCATGGCCAGAGGCGCGCGGCGGCAATCCGGCTGCTGTCCATGGCCAGGCGTCGGAAGCAGGATGGAATCCAATGAACGACGCAATCCGAGACGTGATGATCGCCCTGGCGGCGATGACTGACGACGGCTGCGAGCGGCGGAAGACGCCGTGGAGCCGCGGATACTGGAGCTACGCCACCGACGGCAAGATGGCCATCCGCACCACGCGCATGGACGAGTTCATTGAGCGCGGGGAGAACGACGGCACAGCGGACGCCGTCGACAGTCTCACCGCCGCCGCCACCGGCCCGACGTGGTACGACGTGCCGGCCGTGCCGCCAGAGCCCGGCCCGTGCCCGAAGTGCCACGGCGTGCCGTCGGTCAAGTGCGAGGCCTGCGACGGCGCCGGCCACGTCGCGTGGGAGTTCCGCCACCGCGGCCGCACCTACGACTCGGTCGAGGACTGCCCGGTCTGTGACGGCGCCGGCACCGTCGAGTGCACGGAGTGCGGCGGGACGGGCAAGGGCGACGATCCCGCCGTCGAAGTCGGCCCGGCACTGATCCGCGCCGAGTATCTGCGGCTCCTGGCCCGCCTGCCTGGGTGCCGGCTCGCGCCGGTTGATGGCAGGTCGGTGATCGTGTTCCGGTTTGCCGGCGGAGCCGGAGCCGTCATGCCGGTGTGGAGGTAGACATGGACAGCAACGGAAACCTCAGCATCCCCGAGCGCCGCGCCCTGCGGCCCGGTGACCGCGTGGTGTACCAGACCGAGACTCTGGCCCACCGCGGAGAACAGCGCGGCCGGGTGAACCGCGTAGGCGAGTCGGGCATCGTCTGGATCGGCACGAC
>JAAYZO010000843.1 GCA_012514865.1 Lentisphaerota bacterium
GATAGGTGATCACATGTTCCACGTGCAGGCGAAGCAGGGTCCCGCGTATGTGCTCAGGCCGGCATTCGGCACCGACCTCATCAACGAGCTACAGACCTTCGTACAGCGCGAGGGAGTCAACTTGGCCTGGATCTCGGGCGTGGGCGCCGTCGGCCGGGCCAATCTTCGCTACTACGACCAAGGGCAGAAGACCTGGCTCGACATCCACCTCGAGAAGGAACTCGAGGTCATCAACATGACAGGCAACATCTCCCTGCTCAACGGGGAGCCCATCGTCCACGTGCACATCACCCTGTCCGATGAGGAGGGACGCTGCTACGGCGGACATCTCGGCCCGGGCACGGTCGTGTTCAACATGGAGATCCTGCTGACCACTCTTACCGGGCCTCCGGTCACCCGGAAACTCGACGCCGATACCGGCCTGACTCTCTGGGGCTGAGGCACCGTCTCGTTGCCTCGGGCGGGCCGGCTGCGTGGAAGAGTGCGCGCCGGCTAGTCGTTTCCGACCGGCTGTCCCGCGTAGGAGAGGGCCAGCACGGCCAGATCGTCGGTGAGCGTCCCGCCTGAGAAGGCCAGCACCTCGTCGAGCACCTGTTGGGGCAGCGTCGAGGCCGAAATGCGCTTGCGCTTGAGGATTCGCACCAAGCGTTTCTCGCCGAAGAAGTCCCTGCCGCGCCGAGCTTCGAGCACCCCATCTGTGTACAGAAGCAGCAGGTCACCGGCCCGCATCTCCACATCGGCCGGCTTCCAGGCCCCTCGGGGATCCACACCCAAGGGCATAGCTCCCAATCCCAAGGTCTCGATCTCGCCTGAGGCCCGCTTGAGGATGGCCTGCGGGTGGCCGGCGTTGGCGTAGCGACATGCCCCCGTCTCCCGGTCGAGTATGCTGAGGAGGAGGGTCACAAAACCGGGCAGAGCTTTTTCGACCAGCAGGCCGTTGGCCCGGCGCAGCACCTCCGCGGGCCGCAGTGTCTGGTGGGCGAACGCGTGCACCACGTCTTTGACCAGGGTGGCGGTGCGGGCGGCCTCTATGCCGTGGCCTGCCACATCGCCGATGAGGACCGCGATGTGCCGCTCTTTCACCCCGAAGACGTCGTAGAAGTCACCTCCCACGCGCGCGGTCTCGGTAGCCGAACGGTACAGGTGGCCCACGGTGATGGGCCCCATCTCAGCGGGGATGTCGAGGAGGGCGTTCTGCAGTATCTCGGCGATCTCGAATTGCTGGCGGTACAGGCGTTCGTTCTCCTCGGCCAGCAGCCGGTAGCGTTTCTCGCTCTGTCTGCGGGCCCGCTCCTCCTGCTTGCGTTCGGTTATGTCCTGGGTGGTCCCGGCGACATGCGGGTGTCCGTCGACATCGCGGCGGTAGCGTCCCGCCACCGAGATCCACCGGATGGCGCCGTCGGCGCGCACGATGCGGCATTCGAAGGTTGCGTCAGTCCCTGCCGCGAAGGTCGCGCGCAGCTTCTCGTCTACCGCGGTCCTTTGCTTGGGCACGATGTGATCGAGGAAGGTCTGGTAATCCCAACCAGGGACGAGTTCGCTGTA
>JAAYZO010000844.1 GCA_012514865.1 Lentisphaerota bacterium
CCGCGGTAGAAGTCGTAGCCGACGATGCCGCCGGTCGCCTCTTCGAAATCGGGCATGCGGGTGGGGACGCCCTCGGGCAGGTGCGGGTTGAAGTTCGTCATGAAGGTGACGCCGGTCACGCCGTTCTCCTCGTGCATCGCCCGCAGGCAGCGGATGTACTGGCACATGCACCAGGTCTTGAACCCGATCCAGTCGGTGTACCACGCCAGATCGGCGCCGATCTCCCGCGGCACGGCGCGCGGCGGCACGATCTCCTCGATGGCGCGCATGCCCTTCCCGGCGTAGGGGATGTTCTTGAGCGAGCCGTATTTTTCCGTCAGGAACTGGTGGTAGAACCCGCCGGGCGCGACGTTGACCGGGTTGTAGTCGGAATCGAGAAAGCTGTCCTTGACGATGTAGCTGATCTCGTTGTCGAGGTTGATCATGGTGACGCATCCGCCGTTGACCCTGAGGTGGGGGAGGAGCACGGCGTCGACCGCCTTGAACCACTCCGCCGTGAGCGCGAGGTAGTCGGGATGGAGGTAGGACGGCTGCGAACCCTCGCGGCTGCCGATCCAGTACCCCTGGGTGGTGCGGTTCTGGCGGTCCCAGACCATCATCGACGGATCGCCCAGCACCAGCCATCCCGGGTAGCCGCCGTGCGGCATCTCGTTGCAGCAGAAGGGGCCGGCGCGGAAGTTCAGGTTCAGTCCAACCTTCTCGATCAGGCCGAGGAAGGCGCGCAGGTTCAGGCGCGGGTCGGTCTTGCCGTCGAAATCGAAGATGCCGGCGGGATTCTTGGCATCGGGCTCGCCGACGCAGTGGCTCTCCCAGGGGACATAGCTGGTGACGCAGCGCAGGCCGGTGTCCTTGAAGCGCCGCAGGATCGGCTCCCAGTAGCGTGGATCGGTGCGGAAATACTGGATCTCGGCGCCGAAGGTCTCGATCGATCGGATGTCGGACATGGTTACTCCTTGCGTTGACAGGTCACGGGACGGAACAGAGTGTATCAGAGACGGCGCGGACGGCAAATCCAAAGTCAGTGCGAACGGTTCGACTTTATGGAGGCGCGGAGGGAGAGGGGGCAGGGTTCGGGGGTGTTGCCCGAACCCCGACACCCCGACCCCGGACGCTTGCAGGGGGCTGCAAGCGCTTCACGCGCTATGCCTTGAAGACGGCCTCTTCGATCACGCGCCAGGGAAGGCCGTGGCGGTTGAGCGCATCCATGAAGGGGTCGGGGTCGAACTGCTCCATGTTGAAGACGCCGCTTCCCTTCCACTTCCCGGTGAGGATCATCTTGGCGCCGATCATCGCCGGCACGCCGGTGGTGTAGGAGACCGCCTGCGAGCGGACCTCGCGGTAGCACGCCTCGTGGTCGCAGATGTTGTAGATGTAGACGGTCTTCGGCTTGCCGTCGCGCATCCCCGTCACCTGGCAGCCGATGCAGGTCTTGCCCTTTGTCAGGGGACCCAGCGAGGCGGGGTCCGGGAGCAGCGCCTTGAGGAACTGCAGCGGCACGATCTGCCGTCCCTGGAAGGCGACCGGGTCGATCCGCGTCATGCCCACATTCTTGAGCACGTTCAGGTGGGTGAGGTAGTTGTCCGAAAAACTCATCCAGAAGCGCGCCTGCCTGAGGCCGGGCATGTGGCGGACCAGCGACTCCAGCTCTTCGTGGTACATCAGGTAGACGTTCAGGGTGCCCAGCCCCTCGGGCATCGTGAATTTGCGCTTGCGCGCCAGCGGCTCGGTTTCGATCCACTTGCCGTTCCGGTAGTAGCGCCCCCTGGCCGAGACCTCGCGGATGTTGATCTCCGGGTTGAAGTTGGTGGCGAAGGGCTGTCCGTGGTTGCCGGCGTTGCAGTCGATGATGTCGATCGTCTCGACGGTGTCCAGGTAGTGCTTGCGGATGTAGGTGCAGAACACCGAGGTGACGCCGGGATCGAATCCCGAGCCCAGCAGGGCCATCAGCCCCGCGTCGGCGAAGCGCTCGTGGTAGGCCCATTGCCACTTGTACTCGAATTTCGCCTCGTCCGGCGGCTCGTAGTTGGCCGTGTCGAGGTAGTGGACGCCCGCCTCCAGACAGGCGTCCATGATGTGGAGGTCCTGGTAGGGGAGGGCGACGTTGATCACGAGGCCGGGGCGGACGGCGCGCATCAGCGCGACCGTCTCGGGGACGTTGTCGGCGTCGACCCGGGCCGTGCGGATGGGGCGGGGCAGTTCCCTGGCGATCGCCTCGCACTTGGACAGGGTGCGCGAGGCGAGGGTGATCTCCTTGAAGACTTCGGGGACCTGGGCGCATTTGCGGGCGACGACCGACCCGACGCCGCCCGCGCCGATAATCAGAACCTTGGACATGATTTCTCCCTTTCACTTATGCGAATTTACCCGTATTATAGCACTTTCGATCCGGGATTGCATCTGAAACCGCGCGCACCGGACAAAAGGAGACGCATTGCTATGGACAAGGCCGCCTGGGCGTTTGTGGAAAGAGAGGTCGCGGCGACGCGCGACCGCCATTTACGGGATTTCTTCGCGGGCGATCCCGCCCGTGCCGACCGCTTCACCGTCAGCGCCGCCGGCTGGACGCTCGACTATTCGAAAAACCGCATCACCCCCGCGCTGATGCATGTGCTGGTGGC
>JAAYZO010000845.1 GCA_012514865.1 Lentisphaerota bacterium
ACCGCAGGGAGGATCGCTCGCCATGTCCGCTGGAGCGCGAGTGTCCACAGACGCGAACGCGTCCACGAGCCGCAACGGCATCGACAGCACCACGCCGCGATCTTCCATGCGAGCCGGGTCCACGGCGCGCGGGGGGCGCGCAGAACCGCAGGGAGGATCGCTCGCCATGTCTGCTGGAGCGCGAGTGTCCACAGACGCGAACGCGTCCACGAGCCGCAACGGCATCGACAGCACCACGCCGCGATCTTCCGTGCGTGCCGGGTCCACGGCGCACGCTGCCGCGTCAGCGCGCCACCCTGCCCCGGAGGCCGCAGCCGCGCCGCAGCCCGGATCGTTCACACGGGACGACCCGCCGGCGCCCTGGCGACGGCATCCGCGGCGGCGGCCTCGCGGTCACCCAGGCGGCGCACCAGCCGCGCCACGGACCGACCGCGCAGCGCCCGCAGGCGCTGCCTGGCCCGGCGCGCCAGGAGGCGCCGGCGGCGGTCGAGGCGGCGCGCGAGGGCCGCCTCGACCGCAGCCGGCCAGGACGCGGCCGCCGCGACGGGCTGCTGAATGAGTTCCTGGAGGTGCCGGCGCTGCACGGCCTGGTCATTCAGGCTCCCGAGGACCGCCTGGAGGTCCTTCAGGACAGCGGTCAGACCCGCCGCCGGGGCTGCCGCCAGGGCGGGCCGGAAGAGGTCGACGAGGTAGCGCAGGCGCTTGCACTGGACGCGCAGCCGATGGAAGTCGGCGTCGCTGGTGCCGCGCGGCAGGCGTTCGGCGCGCCGCACCAAGCGCCGGAAGAGCTTCTCGACGCGCCGATGCACGACGTGCCCGATGGGCGCGGCCGCGGCGCCCTCGGCCGGCGTGGCCGCGGCGGTGAGGAAGGCCTGGCGGAGGTCGTCCAGGGCGGCGGCGTAGCGCGGTGAACGCAGCAGGCCGACCAGTCGGCCGCGCTCGAGGTTGCGGCGGCGGCGCATCAGGGCGAAGGCCTTGTCGAGGCAGGGCTGGAGATCCTCGGGGAGCTGCCGGCGACAGGCGGCCTCGTCCTGGAGGAGCACATCGAGATCGCGCAGGGGATTGCTGCGCTTGGCCAGGGCTCGCAGGACCTCGCGGGGGCCATCCTGGAGCGTCGGTGGCAGGACGCGGCGCAGGAGTGACAGGAGGGTCCGGAGGCGCCGCAACTGCACCCGGTAGAGATGCAGGCACTCGGGGTCGAGGTCACGGCGGATGCCATCCTCGTAACGTCGCATGGCGTCGAGGAGCGCCGCCGCCAGGGCCATCGCCGCAGGGCCGGCGGGGGCCTCGGCGGGGGCGGTGCAGCGCGGCCGCACGACGGCCGGGTCGGGCAGTCCGAGGAGCCTCGCCTGCAGGCCGGCCAGGGCAAGCACGGACCGGCGCTGCAGGCCGGCCTGTCGGCAGGCCTGGACGATGGCCCGCCCGACAGCGCGATCGGCGACGGGGAGGGTCACGCGCAGGAGTGTCACCCGCCGCGACGGGCCGTCGTCGGCCGCGCTGACCGCCTCGAGACGCAGCCGTGCCACGACCCGCCCGGCCTCGTCGCGCCAGGTCCCGGCGCGCACCTGCCGACGGAGCCGTCCCACGACCTCGAGCGTCCGCGACGCCAGGCGCCGGGGCAGCCGCGCCGCCAGGGCACCGGTGGGCCGCACGGGCGCGGCGGCCGGTCCGCCGGCGCCGCCGCCCGGGGCGAGGTCCTGCCGCGCCAGCGCCCCGCGGGCCTGCCAGCGACCCGCCCGGCAGAGCCGCATCTGGCCGTCCTCAGCGACCACCGCCAGGCCGGCCCGCGTGAGGTCGCCGTCGCCCGTGTCGAGGACGTCGAAGATCTCCCGGCGCCAGACGCCCCAGGCGACCCGCGACGGCAGCGCCGCCACAGCCAGGGCCGCGTCGGCCTCGACGCCATCCGGACAGACCCACAGGACCTCGCGACGCGACGCCCGCCGGACCTTTCGAGTGGCCTCACGCGCGCTCATAGGCAGACGCACTCCCGTAGCGAGAACCGGACCGGCACACGCCGCCGCGCAGCACCCGGGCGAGTCGCGACGGCAAGGCGCCGCGGACCGCCGGTCACCCAGGGGGCCGTGCCGGCAAGGGAACCAGGACGCCTCCGGGACCTCGCTCATCACCGTACACCGCCGACAGGGCGGTCTCAAACGCCGCACGCGGCGCCGCCAGGCGGGTTGCCATCGGCGGCGGGCGGCCTATGGTGTGGAGGTTGGGCTGTAGGTACAGGATGTCCGTGGTCGCACCGGAAGGACGCACGCCATGAGCAGGGTCCGTCGTCGTGGGTTCACCTTGATTGAGCTGCTGGTGGTCATTGCCATCATCGCCATTCTGGCGGCGATGCTGCTGCCGGCCCTGTCGCGGGCGCGCGAGAAGGCGCGGACCATTTCCTGCATGAACAACGTCAAGCAGATCGGCCTCAGCATCCTGATGTACAATGACGACAATGGCGACAGGATGGTCACCTACGTCATGTACTATGCCACTGGCAAGTACTACTCCTGGCCGCACCTGACGAGGCCCTACCTCAACAGCCTCGAGACCTTCTCCTGCCCCTCCGCGACGGACTGGGTCTGGACGGGCACCAACAACGTCACCCAGCGCATCGCCTATGGTCTCTCGCGGCCGGTTTAGAGCCTGGCCATCGCGCAGATCAGCAAGCCGTCCACCTGCATCATGGTCGGCGATTCGGGCCTGCTGCAGAGCAACGGTAACGGCTACTACCTCATGGACTGGAGCCCCGATCAGAGCGACAACGGCGTCCCGCCGGACCCCAATCGGCACGGCCTCGGCGCCAACCTGGTCTTCTGCGATGGCCACGGCGAGTGGCTGTCGATGGGCAAGTACTCGACCTGGATCACCAGCGCCGGCACCCCGGCGCCGACGCCGAATCTCTGGCTGCCCTACTGAAGGCCTGCGGGTATGGAAGATTGCGTCACGGCGCTGTCGTCGTGACGTTGCGATGAGGCTGTCATGTCTTTAGTACACCCTATCGTTCGCGAGTCTGCGCGGGGCCGCCGCCATGTCGGTGGCGGTCGGCTGTGGCGGCGGGCCTGCCGGTGGATCGCGGCGGGCCTGGTCGCCTGCCTGGGTGCCCGGTCGGCGGTCGCAGCGGAGCAGAAGCCCATGAGTGACGAGAAACCCGTCCTCCTTGTCGGTGGTTGCGGCGGGGTCTACTTCCTGGCCTCGC
>JAAYZO010000846.1 GCA_012514865.1 Lentisphaerota bacterium
CTGCCGCCGGCCGGCACGACGACGCCGGTGACCACACTGGCGCCGTGGCCTTTGCAGAAGACCTCCAGGCGGTAGGTCCCCGGCGCCAGACCGCGAATCTCGTAGGTGCCATCCTCAGCACTGCGGCCCGAGCGGCCCGGCGAGCCGTCAGCCGGGGCCACCAGGATCGTCGCTCCGGCCACGGTGGCGCCGCCGGGAGCGGTGACCTCGCCGAAGACGGTGGCGCCGGGCTGCACGACAGCGTTCCATGCCAGGGTGCCACCCGCCACCAGACCGGCGACCTCCTCGACCAACGGCGCGTGCTCGACCGGGAGCACGCGGACCACCACCGTGTTCGGCGGCAGGCCGCTGACGTGGTAGCGTCCCGCGTCGTCGGTGCGGGCCTGGGCCCCGACGCCGGTGTAGGGATCCCGTATCTCGATCTCGGCCTCGACCACCGGCTCGCCGGTGACCGCATCGGTGATGGTGCCGGCCATGGCGCCGCCGGCCGGCATCAGCAGGACCGCATCGCGCAGCACGCCGCCGGGCGGCACCTCCAGGCTCAGGATGTCACCGCCATAGACGCCGGCGATACGGACGTCGTAGACGCCCGCCGCGAGGCCCCAGAACGCGAAGCGGCCGTCATGCCAGGTCTGGCCGACCACGGCGTCGCCGCCGCCGCGCGGCAGGAGCGTCATCTCGACGCGGCCGACCGGGTCGTCGCTGCCCTGCCGGCGCACCTGGCCGGTAACCGCCGCCGAGTCGAGGGCGTACTCCTGGCGCTCCAGGAGCCACTGGAAGATCTCGAGGTTGTCAAGCAGCACGATCCCATACTGTCGCGCCTCAGCGACGGCCTCTGATGCCGCCGCGATGTAGTCGCCATCGACGTCGCCGACGGCAGCCTTGAAGGCCGGCCAGATCTCGTCCCAGCGCGGGTTGACGCAGGGACAGAGGGCGGTCTCGACGGCATCCCAGTCGATCGCCTCCTGGCAGTAGGTGCTGCGCCAGGCGATGGTGTAGTTGCAGAGGAGGTTGTTGCTGGCCGACCAGGCCGCCACCGTGCCGCGTTCGCCCGGACGGAGGTAGCCGGGCGTAGGCCCGACCGGCGCTACCGCCGCCACGGAGAGTAGGTTGGACTGGAGCCGACGGCTGCGCCAGATCGGGAAGCCGCCGTCGTTGGTCACCGTCATCATGATCGGCGGGCAATCCGAATCGCCGGTGTTCTCAAACTCGATCAGGACCGGGAACGGGCGGTCCGGCCGCACCAGCGGCGGGGCCGTGACGCGGCAGCGGAAGTCCCAGCCGCGCCCGGCCGTAACCGTGAAGGCAGCCGTCAGGACCGACTCCAAGCCGCCGACCTGGGCGACCACGTCATAGACACCCGTGGCGACGCCGTTCAGGTCGAGAACCGCGTAGGCCTCGCCGGAGTTCAGCACCGTGACCCCGGTGGCCGGGATCGTGCCGCCGACGCCGCGCAGGCCGACCGCGAGGTCGGGCGTGAAGCCGGCGCCGGTCAGGCGGACCGTCGTGTTGCCGGCGTTGCCGCCGCTGCGGCGGTCACAGGCGTCGAGAGCGAAGACCAGCTCGGCGGCGGTGGCCGTGAAGGTGGTCGGCCCCGAGGGCAGAGCCTCAGCCACGACCAGGACATAGAGCGTCTGCTCGCCCGAGGACGCCGGCAGGGCCAGGCGCGGGTCGGCGCCGCTCGCGGGCGACTGCCAGTCGTAGTCATAGATCGTCGGCAGGAAGCCGCGCCCGGCATACAGCCTCAGACGCGCATCGCCGGCAC
>JAAYZO010000847.1 GCA_012514865.1 Lentisphaerota bacterium
CGACCTTCACGCCGGCATCGAGCAGCCGGGGCGTCCCGTCGTTCGGCGTCACCGTGAACAGGCGGCTCGCGTGCGGCGGAAGCTCCACCTCGAAGCGGCCGTCGCCGAAGGGGACGACACCGTCCCGCTTCCAGACGTCGCAGACCACGTAGGCGCCCCCCGGCAGCCCGAGTCCCGCCCGGTCGAAGCCGACCGTCCGGGGCGTGTCGCCGATGTTGAACAGCGCCACCGTCCGGACCGGCAGATGGGGGTGCGACTCCAGCAGCGAGAAGAACGGCCCCTTGAAATACCAGACCGCCGGCGCCTCGTCGGTCCGGCGGTAGGCGTAGTCGGCGAAGAAGACATCGCCGCCGTTGTTCGGGCAGCAGACGGCCTTCTGGAGCGCCTTGAAGCGGGGATGCTGGGTGTCGGTGTCGTAGAGCCAGCCGGCGATCTCGACCATCGAGCGGGAGATCAGGCAGTAGTTGAGGCAGACCATGGCCTCGGAATCCTCCAGGCCCGGGAACAAGCCGACCGCGTCGCTGTTCGGCACGATCAGGTCGCCGATGTTCAACGCGAAGCAGGCCGCGCCCCACAGCATCGTGGTGGTCACATGCTCCCAGTTGCCGCCCCCGATGTCGATGCCGTAGCGGTAGTTGGTGAAGAACTCGCCCAGGAACGGGTTGGCCATGACGATGTCGCAGCCCGTCTGGAAATAGGCATCGTTCGGCAGGCGCGTCCGCACCTCCTTGAGCCACCAGTCGCGCCACTCGTAGCCGGAACGGGATGGGTCGGCCAGCAGGGGATGGCTGTCCTCGAACGCGTACGACCAGAAGTCGTGCTTGACGGCCTCGAAGCCGCTCGTCCGCAGGAAGTAATCGAGCGCTTCGCACATGTAGGCGCGGGCCTCGGGGCGGCTGACGTCGAAAACCCGGCGGTCGGGCGTCCGCAGCGAGTAGTCGACAAACCAGTCAGGATGGTCCTTGGACAGCGGCGCGACGGCAGGCAACGCCCCGCCGATCCAGATCGCGGGACGCAGCCCCGTCTGCTTGACCCGGTCGGTGAATGCCTTGAGCCCGTCGGGAAACTTGTCGCGGTCGACGCCCGCCTCGCCCTCGTAGGGCATGCCCAGGCCGTGGGCCGAGCTGTTTTTCCGCAGGGCGGCATAGCCGTCGTCGAGCTGCACCCACTCGACCGACGGGAAATGCTCCGCCAGGAACGCGGCCGTCTTCAGAATCTGCGCCTGCGTGACCTTCGGGCCATGACCGTCGTTCCACGAACCCCAGACGAGCGAGTGGCGGTTGATCGGCGTGGCGCCATAGAGCGCCGGCAGCTTGCGCCGCAGCACGGCGGTATAGCGCGCGAAACACCGCTGCAGGTCGGCGGCCTGGTCGGTGACGCCGAGGTACCAGGCGTCGCGGAGCACCTCGCCCGGCGCCAGCTTGCGGCACGCGACCGCCTTGAACGAGGAGAGGATGTCGAGCTGGAGCGCGTCGGCGGCATGGTTGACCAGGTAGTTGTGGTAGAAGACCCGCTGACTGAGCGTGCCGTGCACCAAGCCCCGGGGCGAGGCGTGGTTCGACACCAGGATGGCAGGGAACGGCTGATAGGGCGAGGCGCCGATCCGCTCCGAGACGACGCCGGGATCGGCCCAGCGGTTGCCGGCCAGCACATCGTATTCCGACGAGGCGGCCAGGTCGGGCGTCCGTTTCAGGTCGACCGGGATGGCCATCCGGCCGTAGATCCGGGGATTCTCGACATGGTAGAAATAATCGCCGGCTGTCTCGCCGCCCACGGCGATGCCGCCCAGTTCAAGCCCCAGTTCCGTCAGGTCGACGGTGCGGTTGCCGGCATTGCGAAACGTCCGGTCGGCGGTCAGGCCGTCCTCGCCCAGCCGGAGGAACCAATCTTCCGCGAAGTCCGCGCCATAGCCGTACGAAAGGTGGACCACGCCCTGATGGGCGTTGACGACGGCAGAACAGCGGTCGGGCCGCCGCGTTTGCCCCGCCAGGACGACATACGGGTTGAAGGTCAGGCGGCCGA
>JAAYZO010000101.1 GCA_012514865.1 Lentisphaerota bacterium
GCCCACCCCGTCCACCCTGTCCACTCTGTCCGCCGCGCCAGACGGCGCCCCTGCCACCCTGCCCCGACCAGGGCTGGCTGAAGGTCCGGTTCTGGCACCCCTTCAGGGTGCGTGGGTCGTGGGTTCGCGTTTCCGGGGGTCGTACTCCGCACGACCCCCGGCTACGATCTGGCACCCCTTCAGGGTGGCCAGGTGAGCGCCGGCGCGAGCTTCGCTCAGCCCTGGCCCCGACGGCCTTGCCCAGGCCCTCGACACCCGTTATGGTGGCAGGGGCGACAGCCCCCGTCACACCGCCGTGTACCGCCATGTGGAGCCGCCTGTTCCGATGACAACGCCTCCGACAGATCCCTGGTCAGCCGCCGCCGCCGAGCCTCCGGCCGGCAGCACCGACGCGCTCCAGCCGACCACCGGCACGGCCGAGCATCCGGCCGACATCGCCGACCAGCTCCAGCAGGTCGAGCCTGCCGAGGCGGCCGCGGCCCTGCGCGCCCTGCCTCTGGACACGGCCTCGGAGGTCCTCTCGGAACTCGACATCGAGGTCGCTCAGGAGATCACCGCGCGGTTCACCAGCCGCGAACTGGGTGCCCTCCTCGACCGTCTGCCGCACGACGAGGCCGCGGATCTGGCCGCGGAACTCCCGGCCGAGCAGCAGCGCGAGGTCCTGGCACAGCTCGCGCCGGGTGTCTCGAGCCAGGTCGCCGCGCTGTTGCGGTACCCGGAGGACTCGGCCGGCGGCATCATGTCCGACCGCGTCCTGGCCCTGCCGATCGACAGCACCCTCGACCAGGCCCTGCAGGCCATCCGCCGACGCAGCGAGGACGACCTGGCCGGCAGCACCTACCTCTACGTGGTCGACGGCCAGCGGCGCCTGCGCGGCGTCGTCTCGCTGCGCAACCTGCTCTTCCGCGGCGCCGACCGGCGCCTCGGCGAGGTCATGAGCCCGGAGGTCCACTCGGTGCGCGTCGACGCCGATCAGGAGGAGGTCGCACGGCTCTTCAGTCAGTACCACTACATGGCCATCCCGGTGGTCGATGCCGAGGGCCGCCTGGTCGGCCAGGTCGAAGCCAGCCAGGCCATCGGCATCATCCAGGAAGAGGCCACCGAGGACATGCAGCGCATGGTCGGCATGAGCGGCGAGGAGAGCGTCTTCACGCCGTGGCGGCGGTCGGTCTCGCGGCGCGTGCCATGGCTGTCGGTGAATCTCCTCACTGCGGCCCTGGCGGCGATGGTCATCGCGGTCTTCGAGGAGACCCTGGCCCAATGGACCGCCCTGGCGGTCTTCCTGCCGGTGATCGCCGGCCAGAGCGGCAATGCCGGCATGCAGGCCCTCACGGTGACCATCCGCAGCCTGGCCCTCGGCGAGATCGACCGCGCGGCCGTGCGGCGCTTCTTAAAGAAGGAGATGGCGGTCGGGCTGCTCAACGGGCTGACCTTCGGCACCGCTGTCGGCCTGGCCGCGACCCTCTGGAAGGGCAGCCCCGTGCTCGGGCTGGTCATCTTCGTGGCCATGCAGTTGAACATGGTCGCCGCCGCCGCCGCGGGAGTCCTCATCCCCCTCGGCCTCAAGGCCCTCGGCACCGACCCGGCGCTGTCCTCGAGCATCTTCCTGACCACGGTCACCGACGTCGCCGGGTTCTTCCTCTTCCTCGGCGCGGCGAGCCTCTTCGTGCTCTGGTTCGGGCACCTCTACTGAAGGCTGTTCGCCCCGCCCCGGCAAGGCCTGGCTGACGGAGCGTCCGCAGGTGGCGACCGGCTCACTCGAGCCTGCTCGGCCGGACCATGACCCGGCGGCCCCAGGCGCCGCCGCCGTAGGGGGCCACCACCTCGGCCGCCGGCCACTCGCCATCGTCGAAATCGGGGCCGTCCCAGCCTGGTACCGGCGCCAGGGCGGCCCGCCACGACGCATCGCTGGTCAGCGTCGTGGTGGTGCCGTCGGCCTGCGCCATCACCATCTCGAGGAGGAACCCGCAGGGCGCCGCGCCGCCGTCCTTGGCGCTGACCGCCAGGACCGCCCGGCCCGGCCGCAGACGCGACGCGATGTCGACGCGCGCCGCGCGGCTCCAGCCGCCGGACGGCAACGGCAGCGCCTCTCCGTTGATCGAGAGGGCGAACTCGTCGTCGCCCGCCACCGTCAGAACGGCCTCCGTCAGATCCGCCGGCACCGTGAACACCCGCCGCAGGCAGCACGACGAGTCCGCCTGGCCGCTGTGACCCGGGTACCAGATCCAGGTGGCGCGGCCCTCGTAGAGCGTCAGGTCGCGGCGGTCTTCGACATCCTGGCGAAGGCTCTCCCCGGAAAGCTCCTCCGCCGCCGCAGGCACCGGCACCAGCGGCGCCGGCAGGGCCGCCGTGGTGGCATA
This sequence comes from Lentisphaerota bacterium, assembly GCA_012514865.1. Taxonomy (GTDB): domain Bacteria; phylum Verrucomicrobiota; class Lentisphaeria; order Oligosphaerales; family JAFGRS01; genus JAGVUW01. The sequence continues at coordinate 2,361 of JAAYZO010000101.1, forward strand.
GACATGCACGCCATGCGGCGCAAAGCGGTCCGAGAAACGCCCATCGCGAACCGCCACGGTGCGATCCTCGAAGAGGACATGCAGGACGCCATGGAAGGGCACCGCCACCTCGGCATCGAGGGCCTCGGGACTCTCGTTGGCCGCCAGGAGGTAGCTCTCGCCGCCGTGGACCTTGTGGAGGATCTTCAGGCCGGGGGCGTCAGAGCGCACGACCGGCGGCGCGACCGCGGGCTCGACCAGGACCGCCGAGAGGTCGCGAAGCTCCGAGGCCACCCGCAGCAGCACCGGCCAGAACTCGGGCTCGTAGATGTAGTGCGTGCCCCACCAGGTGATGCCGGCGGCGCCGTGCAGGATGGCGTTGTAGACCATGAAGCGGCTCTGCTCCCAGGTCGGGTAGATGGCGCCGGCGGCATGGCGGTCGCTGAGGTGCTTCCAGGCGAAGCCCTGCAGGGCCATCCACACCGGCTTGCGGTCTTCGACGCTCTCGCGCATCTTGTCGACGTAGCGTCCGACGCTGGTGAGGCCCTTGTCCTCGAGGTCGGAGTGGCTGCCGCCCTCGGGCACCGGGTAGATATCGACGCCGGTGATATCGCAAGCCGCGGCGTAGCGGGCGCAGTCGGCGACGGTGCCGCGGGGTGCCTCGTTGCTCCAGATCGGGCGGTAGGGATCGAGCTGGCGGTGAAAGCGGTACACCTCGAGCAGCGGCCCCAGGGGCGTGCCGCACCAGAGCGGCTCGTCGATGAGGAAGTAGCCCAGCAGGCCGGGGTGATTCCGTGTCGCCTCGGTGCGCTGCCGTGCCGCCGCCTCCCAGGCCAGACGCCCGGCCGGGTCCGCCGGGAGGGCATGGCGAATCCCGGCGACAGCCTTGATATTGAAGCGCGCCATGCGGTCGAGGAGTTCAGGCGTCACCGTGGTGCGGTAGACCAGGTTGATGCCCGCCCGGCCCAGTTCGCTCAAGGCGCGGTCGCTGTCCGGCGCATGCCACAGGCCGATCGGAAAGAACGGCCGGCCGTTGACCAGACAGACGTGGTCCTCCCGCAGCACCACCTCCACGGCAGCCGGCGGCAGGACCTCGACATCGACCGCGGCCTCGCCGGGCAGGGCCGCCTCACCGGCGCTCGAACGGGCCCGCAGGCGATAGCGCCCCGCCGACAGACCGGCGGCGGGAAGACTGACCGCGGCACGGCCCCCAACCACCGCGACCTCGGCACTCTGCAGGGCCTTCCCGGCGGCGTCCTCGAGCCACACACGCGCCCGATCGGCATTCGGCGCGGCAACGGTGAGAGTCGCACGCACGGCCTCGATCGGCCGACTGGCGTAGATCGTGTCGCGGTACACCGGCTCGTCCAGCCGCAACGACAGGGGCGGCGCCAGGACGGCCTCGGCCGGCACCTCGACCAGCACCAGGTCGTCGAGAAGCACCGCGCCGGGTCCACGGACCTCGCAGGCGATGGCCATCCCCGCGGTGGGCTTGGCCGGCGCCGTGAACTCGAGGGTGCGGCGCTGCCAGTGCGCGAAGCAGTCCTGCCAGTCCTCGCCCTCGACCTGCTGGATGCCGCCGTAGTCGATGCCGTCGCGTTGCAGGCGCTGCCAGCTCACGTGGACGCGGAAGAACTGGAAGCCGGTGGACTCGGCGGAGCCGCCGGCGGCCTTGACGGCATAGCTCAGGCGGTAGCGCCGGCCCGGCTCGCTGGGTATACCCGCCTGGGTGGCGCGCACCGCCGCCTCGGCGGACGGGCTGCGCAGCCGCAACGCCGCCTTACCATCGGCGGCGTCGCCCTCGACGATCTCGGCGCCATCCGTCAGGATCCAGGCCGTCGTGCCGCCCTCGAAACTCGAGCTGAAGAGGCTGCCCGGGCGCACCGGCTCACGGACCGGCTCGCGAATCGACACGTCATCGAAGGCGACCTGGCCGACATCCTTGAGTTGCAGCACCAGATACGGGCGACGGATGCCGGTCGGCAGGGTAACGACGAACATGGGGCGCTGCCAGTCGCCGGTGCCATCCTGCCAGTTGGCCACCGCCGTGGTGGAGCTGCCGTAGGAGCCGTCGGCCTTGGCCCACTCCAGGTAGGCGCGGTACTGCGAGCCGGCCGCGGCCCGCACGCGGTACTGCACGACGTAGGTCTTGCCGCCATCCATCGGCAGGTCGGACTGCAGCCACAGGCTCGCCGCCTCGGCCTGGTCCTTGCTCAGGACCACCTGCCGACCGCCATCGGCCGCCGGGGCCTCGACCCACGACCCCGTGGCGCGATTGCGGCACTGCCAGCCATCCGGCAGGCCGTCGCCATCGGCGTCGACCTCAAAACCCGGATTGCGGACCAGGTTCTCCGCAGCGCCCAGCGGCACTGCCCACAGCGCCCACAGCACGACCACCGCCGCCGACAGGCTCGATACCATCCTGAGTGCCATCGGATCGCCCTCCACCCACATGCCCGCGCCACACGCCACGGCCGCCGCCCGCGGCCGACGCCGCGCCCGCCGCCCGGCCTCACACCGCCAGCAGGCCGCGATGCGCGCCGGTCAGGCAGCGCCCGCCGCCCGGCTCCACCACGAAAGTATTCTCGATGCCGACCATGCCGATGCCAGGGAGGCCCTTCTTGGGCTCGAGCGCGATGACCATCGCCCCGGCGAGGGGCTCCTCGAAGCCGGCCGCGATGACCGGCCACTCGTCGATCTGCAGTCCGACGCCATGGCCGAGAAAGCGCACCTGCTGATCGCCGCAGCCCATGAAGTTCTCCAAGAAGGCGGCATCGAGGTCGCGGGTGACCGCCGCATGGATCTCGGCCGGAATCGCGCCCGGGCGCAGCATCGCCGCGGCGGCATCCTGGATCTCGACACAGCGGCGGTGCGCCGCCTGCGCCGATGGCGGCAGCGCACCGCCGAAGACGTAGGTCTGCGTCTTGTCGGTGTGGTAGCCATCGACACCGCAGCCGATGTCGACGAAGACCAGATCGCCACGGCGCAGACGACGCTGACGGCTCCCCATCAGCGGCACCGCCGGGCTCATGCCCTCGACCCCGCCGGGACCCTCGAAGGGATTCGGCCGCAGCGAGTTCTCGCCAAAACAGACATGCCCCAGGAAGAGCTCGGTGTCGAACATGGCCACGCGGGCCACGCCGTGGTGCCCGGCCAGGAGCATCGCCCGCAGGATCTCGGCGCCGAGGTCGGCCTCGCTGAGGCCCTCGTGCAGCAGACCGGGAACGACCTCCTCGAGGATGCGCTGGTGGATGCGCCCGGACGCGGTCTGCCGCTCGAGTTCCCAGGCGCTCTTCACGGCACGCACCGCCGACAGGTGCGGGTCGAGCGCCCCGATCGTGCCGAGAGCGAGGTACTTGGTGAGGCGCTCCAGGTGCGCCAGGGTCACCACCTCCTTCTCCAAGAGCACCGACCGCGCCCCCCGCGGCCAGCCGGCCAGGAGGTCGCGAAAACTGCGCATCGGCCGCACGTCGGCAAAGGCCGACTCGGACCGCGAACGCTCAAAGCTGCGACGCACCCACAGCGTCGGCGCGCCCTCGCGCGGCACCACCAGCGCGCCGCTGGGCATGGTGCCGGTGAGGTAGTAGAGGTTGACCTTGCTCATCACCAGGGCCACCTCCCAGTCGGGGGCAGCGCGGTCCAGGCGCTGCCGCAGACGGGCCAGGCGCTCGGCGAGTTCCTCGGGCGGGACGAAGGCCATAGTCGGTCATTCCTCTTGCCATTCGGGCGGCGCCACACGATGCGGCCCAGCCCCGGTCCAGGCTAGCATAGCACCCGCGCCGGCCCCCCGCGAGCCGCCCGCGGCGCAGGGGTGATCGACGATCGCCTCAGCGCTCACCTGGGCACCCTCGTATGAAACATGGCGGTGTGACGCGTGCGGTCGTGTCGCAGACTTTCAGCCTGCAGTGCGTCATGTCCGATTTCCAAGGGCGTTGCCCTGGGCTGATGCATGATGCCCCTTCAGGGCGCCAGGCCGGCGGGACGCAGGCAGGCGCCACAGGCGATGTTCCGCCCTGCTGTAGCCGGCGCTCCGCGGGCGTTGGGGATCCGGCTGAAGGGGTGCCATAACCCGACGCTCAAGGAGCCCCGCCCGCGGCGCGCCCGACGGCGCGGCGCTCAGGGGACGGACCGCACGAGGCGGCAACCGACGTTGATGAGCCGGTTCGAAGGCGGGTTCCAGTCGCGGTTCGCCACGCGGCAGTACTTGGCATTGCGGTTCCAACTGCCGCCGCGGAAGACACGATCGGAGCCCGTCCCCGACCCGGCGGGATCCGTCACCGCTTCCGACGGGTAGTCGCCATAGCCATCCTGGCACCACTCCCAGACGTTGCCCAGCATGTCATAGAGCCCCCAGGCGTTCGGCTGCTTCTTCCCCACCGGGTGTGTGCCCGCGCGGTCGTGCCGGTGCTGCTTGCCCGGCCAGGCGCTGGAGTCGAATCCGCCTTCATAGGTCACCCTGCTGTTGCCGCCGTACCATGCGATGGCGTCGAGTTCCATGCCGTTGTTGGTGTCCACGATGGTCAGCGGCCCGGTGTAGATCGCCGTCGTCGTACCGGCACGGCAGGCATACTCCCACTCCGCCTCGGTCGGCAGGCGGAAGCCCTCGCCGAGCGTCCGGCAGAACGCCTGGCAGTCGTCCCACGAGACCATCTCGGCCGGTGCATCGGCGCCGGCGCCCGTGAACTGCGACGGATTCCGGCCCATCACGCTCTGCCATTGCGCCTGCGTCACCTCGAACTTCCCAAGGTAGAAGCCACGCGTCAGCGTCACCCCGTGCTGACGCTCGTCGCTGTCGCGACCGGCCTCGGCGGTCGGACTGCCCATGGTGAAGCTTCCGGCCGGGACGTACACCATCGCGATCCCCGTCGCCGTGTGCACGACCTCACGGGCCCAGCCCGTACCCGTGTAGGGCTCGGGCGCGGTGTCCGGAGCGGCGTGGAAGTCGCCCGGCACGCGGACCCTCTGCCCGGCAACCTCGACAAGCCGCGCCGGCGCCGCCGGGGCAGGCGGACCGGCCTGGCCCATCGGACCGCCGCCGGAGTACCCCGCACGGCTCGCCGGGGGTGCCGCGTCGCCCCGGCCGCGCCGCGCCAGGGCGCCGCCGAGAGCGATCAGAAGCGCGGCTGCGGCCGCCGCCGCCGCGAGCCACTGCCGGCGCCCGACGCGCGGGCGCCGCGCCGGCGGCAGAGATCCGTCGGCGCTCGGGCAGGCCGCGGCAGGCGTCGGCGGCGCCTCGGCCTGGTGATGGCGGACCAGCAGCGCCAAGGCCTGCGGGGTCAGGCCGGCCGTGCGGGTCGCACCCGCCTCGACCGCGCCCGATGAGGCGGCGCCCGACGGCGCTGCCGGCGCCGCGCCGGCAAGCACCCGGTCGATGTCGGCGATCAGCTCACGCCAACCGGCATAGCGGTCACCCGGCGCCTTGGCCATCATCGCGCCGATCAGGGCGCTGCAGGCCTCGCTCACCTGCGGGTTGCGCGAGCGCGGCGGCGGCCACGGGGCATGGACGTGCTGGCTGAGGACCTTCAGGGCACTTTCACCGGTGAACGGCGGAGCCCCGACCACCAGGTGGTAGAGGGTGGCACCCAAGGAGTAGACGTCGGTCTGCACACTGAGCTGCGACGAGCCCATGGCCTGTTCCGGGCTCATGTACTGCGGCGTGCCGAGGATGGCCCCCGAGAGGGTCATGCCGGTATCCTCGCCCAGGCTCTTGGCCAGGCCGAGGTCCATGAGGAAGACCCTCCCGCGGCGGTCCACCATGATATTGGCCGGCTTCAGGTCGCGGTGCAGGAGCTTGAACTCGTCCCAGGCATAGCAGAGCGCGTCGGCGATGGTCCGAACGATGGCGAGGGCCTCGGGCTCGGGCACGACGCCGTCGCGTCTGAGCCGCTGGTCGAGCGACTCGCCATCGACGTAGGCCATCGCCAGATAGTAGTGGCCGCAGTCTTCGCCGGCCGCGTGGACGGTCACGATGTGGTGGTGGTCCAGACGCGCCGCCAGGCGGCCTTCGTGCAGAAAACGCGCCACCGCATCGCGGTTCTCCGCGAAGGCCGGGGGCAGGACCTTCACCGCGACCTGGCGGTCCACCGAGAGCTGCGTGCCGAGGAAGACCTCGCCCATGCCGCCCTTGCCCAGGCGGCGCTCCAGACGGAAGTCACCGAGCGTGGCGCCGCAGTCAACCCGCGCCTCCGGCACCACGAGCGGCCGCTGGCACTGTGGGCACTGCGACTGGCGGCCGCTCACATCGGCCGCCGTCTCGATAGACGCCTGGCAGGCCGGACACTGAAACACAAACAACATACGGGACGACCCTTCCATCGCGGCCCGATGTGCCGCGGCAACCGGCCTGCCGATACACATGACGCAGCACTCTCGCCAGCACTCCGCGATCGCGCCACGCCACGCCGTCTCCTACGAGCCCGAGCCACCGGCGCTCAGACTCCCCCCGGCGAACGCCGCTCAGGTGTTGGCCTTCAGCCAGTCCAGGACGGCCTCGCCGGCAGCGGGGCTCGGGGCCGAACAGACGTAGAACACCAGACGCGGGTCGAGGGCGCGGTGCAGGACCTTGATCGACTCCGGATCGCAGGGCACCCAGACGCTGACGCCCTTGCTCTGGATGCGCTGGAGCAGGTCCAGCCACTCGATGAAGGGCTTGTTGCGGGCCCCCGAGACCCACTGGATGCAGTCCAGGCCGGGAATGGCACAGAGGTCGTCGAGGTGCACGAGGCACTCGGGGCCGTCGAGGTGGTACACGGTGTGCTCGAGGTAGGCCGCCTCCGCCTCCAGGGCCGGCATGACGAAGCGCCGGAAGTGCTCCGGGCCGATGAGGGCGGCGAAGTCGCACTGGATGGTGTTGGTCTTGACGGGGTGGTAGGCGGGGACCCATCCCAGGGTGCCGGTACGGGCCATGCCGCCGGCCTGGTAGAGGCCATCGTAGACCTGCCGGTAGATAGCATCGAGGCCGCGTCGGGCCCGATCGATAGCCTCAGGGTGGTCGATGAGGTCCATGCAGAGCCGCTCCGGGCTGCGGATGGCCGAGAGGGCATCGAGGTTGCTGTGCAGGTCGAGGTGCGCCACCACCATGCGGCCGGCGAAGCCCTCGGCCAGGGCGGCGCAGAACGCCAGCATGCGCTGCCACCACGGGTTGGCGGGATCCAGCCGTAACGGCAGGGCCGTCGACCAATCCTCGACGCACGGCACCACCCAGTTGGTGCCGTAGGGATTCGGGTCGAACTCGAGATCGGCCCCGAGCCAGGCCCCGAACATGTCCGGGCCGAAGCTCGGGGTGTAGGACGGGATGGCCTCGCCGCCCCACCAGATGGCCGCGGAGCGTTCGAGGACCTGGCGCACGACGGGAGCGAAGTCCTCGCGGGCGCCGGACATGTAGGGCGGCCCCGGCGGCAGCGGCCGGCCGGGGTCCTTCGGCGCGGTGATCACGCAGCACGGCCGGTCGATCAGGTCGTGGTCCCAGAAGGCCAGCCAGCGCGCTGTCGCCGCCTCGAGATCCGGCTTGAAGGCCAGACTGTCTGCCATGGTCACCTCCGTGCTGCGCCGA
>JAAYZO010000848.1 GCA_012514865.1 Lentisphaerota bacterium
ACGAGGCCGCCCTCGAGGGTATGGCGACGAAGGGCCTGTGGTACATGCCGACGCTGCACATCACCAGCGAGACGGCGCGCCAAGGCCGTAACTGGCCGGCGCACATGTCGGAGCGTATGAAGGCGGCTCATCCCGTCCACTGCGCCGGGGTCGCCAAGGCGCACGCGATGGGCATACGGATCGCCGTGGGCACCGACGGCGGTCCTGGCTCGGTCATGAACGAAATGCGGCTGCTCGTCGCCTGCGGCCTGACGCCGATGGAGGCGATCGTGGCGGCCACGCGCAGCACGGCCGAGGTCCTCGGCATCCTCGGCACCACCGGCACCCTGGAGGTGGGCAGGCGGGCCGACCTGGTCGTCGTCAGGGGCGACCCGGACCGTGACATCACGGCCCTCGCCTCCCATGACGCGATCGCCATGGTGATCAAGGGCGGCGAGGTCCAGGGGACGGGGGACGCCGACCCCGTCGCCGCCATGCGCTCCGCGGCTCACACGACGTGACAGCCGGTCGGCCCCGCGAGCTGGGCCGCTGGTCGTACCGGCTATCCTCGTCCTTGGGTACGTCGACTACAGGGCCTCACTGGCTCTGCGGTTCCGGGGGATGGACACTCTGGCGGCCATCTGGGTTATGGCTGTGGTCGGCAGTGTCACCGTCGGTTTCATGTGGTTCTGTTGGGCACTGTCCGTATGGCACCTCGTCGTGTGGGAACGCCCCAATCCCAGGATGGCTGTCCCCCAATGGGCGTCATCCGGTACTCCCGGGGCGTTCGCCCTATTCGCCGCCACATTCGTCGGCTTGGTCGCCTTGGGCCTGCTGGCCGGACACAGAGACCGGCATGCAGAAAGAGATGCCGCCGAGAGCCATCAGACCAGTGGTGCCGACCATCGTACCTCGGACGGCACACCGTAACGTCAGCATGGGAAGAGCATGAAGACACGATGCGAGTGGTGCGGGACTGACCCACTGTATGCCGCCTATCATGACGATGAGTGGGGCGTCCCTGTTCACGATGATCGACGTCTCTTTGAGCTCCTGACCTTGGAGGGAGCCCAGGCGGGACTGAGTTGGCTGACGATCCTGAGGAAGAGAGAGAACTACCGGAAGGCGTTCTACGCTTTTGATCCTGCACGTGTCGCCACGTGCACAGAAGAAGACGTGGCACGCCTGCTTGCTGATGCGGGAATCGTGCGAAACCGCCTGAAGATCGAGTCGGCTATCAAGAACGCGAGGGGTGTTCTTGCAGTCCAGGAGGAATACGGATCGCTGGATACCTATCTCTGGCGCTATGTCGATGGTATCCCCGAGCAGAATGCTTGGCGATCCATGTCCGAGCTTCCAGCAAGGACAGAGCTGTCTGACGCGATGAGCAAGGATCTGAAGAAGCGAGGGTTCAACTTCGTGGGCTCAACGATCTGCTACGCTTTCATGCAAGCGGTGGGCATGGTGAACGACCACACGGTTGATTGCTTTCGGCACAAGGAAATCAGGGATCTTGCCACACCACGTTGACGGGCTCGAAGTCCGCGCCGGCCGGGGGGGCTTCCTTTCAGGCCCGCCTGATGGCTGGTGACGGATTCCTTCCAGCCGCACGGGTGATGCCGGGCAGTACGGCAGGCGCCGTTGCCGCAAGGCGGGGGCCTGGGGCAGGGGGGAGGTGGTGCGCGCATCAGGACTCGAACCTGAGACCTCTACCGTGTGAAGGTAGCGTTCTAGCCAACTGAACTATGCGCGCCCTGCCTTGATGACGGCCCTTAATATGGAATAGAGGCCCGTCTTTGCAAGGCGCCGCAGGCGCTTTTTGCGGGAAAAGCCCGCGCGGCGCGCATTCCAGGGCTGTCTCTTTATAAATGCGTATAGGTTTTGGAAAAGATATTTACGCGCGTTTTCTGGACATGGTTGATTTCGGTGCCATAGTTCTGGCATCATGGCTATCAGCACCGAACCAACAGGCTA
>JAAYZO010000849.1 GCA_012514865.1 Lentisphaerota bacterium
GAGACCGCCCCGAAGGCACCAAATTACAACTGTGTAACACACGCAGCGCCCACGGACACCGGAGCGAAACAATCCGTGTTGTCCTTGTTGAATATGTGGTTGATGTTGCCGATGGGGAGCGTGCACTTGGCATTTCGGACCTCTCCTGTTACGGTTTCGTGACGACGGCGAGGTTCGCCGGAAGGAGAAGCGAACTCGTGCGTCGACGTTCACTGTCCATGACTGCGGCCGCGGGCCTGCTCATCATCGGGTCGATGGTCCCCCAACTTGCGGAGTCCGCTCCCAAGGGCGATCCCCGAGCAGAGCGAGAGAAGGTGCGGGCGGAAGCCGCGCAGGTCGCTTCCCAGATCGACACCAGCAAGGCGTCGCTGGCGGAGATAGATGCCGCGCTGCAGACGCTCCAGGCCGACCTCAACACCCAGCAGGCCGCCCTGGCCCGCGCCGAGGACGAGCTGGCCCAGGCCGAGAAGGACATCGCCGACGCCGAAGCCGCCATCGAGGACCTCACCGCCGAGATCTCCGTGCTCAAGGACGAGATGCGCCGCCGGGCCGTGCAGGCCTACGTGAACCCCACCGAGGAAGACGTGCTGTCCGCCCTCGAGTCCAACGACTACAACAACGCCGCCAACCAACGCTTCTACGTCGAGCTCCGAGCCCAGGACGACGCCGACGTCGAGAACCGGCTCGAAGGCGCCACCGTCGACCTCGAGGCCCAGCGGGTGAAGGCCACCGAGGCCCGCGAGGTCGCCGAGGCCAAGCGAGCCGAGCAGGCCGAACGCACTGAAGCCGTCGCACAGGCCAAGTCCCGCAAGGAGACCGTGGCCGCAAACCTCCAGCAGACCATCAACGACCAGGTGGCACGCAGCCTCGAGCTGGCTGAGACCGACCGCGAGCTCTCCGCCGAGATCGCCCGGCAGCAAGCCGAGCTGCTCGCTCGACTCGTCGAGCAGCGCGAGGCGGAGCAGAAGGCCGCCGAAGCCCGCGACGCCGAGCTGGCCCGACTCCGGGCCGCCGAGGCCAAGGCCGCAGCGACGGTGAGCGCCGCCGGCCAGGAATCCGCCCCCTCCTCCGGTGGCGGTGGTGGCGGCGGCGGGGCCACGGTCACGCCCGGTCCGGTCGATGCCGGAATCCAGCTCGCCTACGTGCAGGGCATCCCGGTCAACGCCATGGTGGCCGATCAGGTGACGGCCATGATCAACGCCGCAGCCGCCGACGGGGTGACGTTGCAGATCGGCAACTCGTACCGGTCGGTCGCCCGGCAGATCGAGCTTCGCCGCCAGAACTGCGGGTCCAGCCACTACGCCATCTACGAGATGTCGTCGGGGAGCTGCCGTCCGCCCACCGCGAAGCCCGGCCAGTCGCAGCACCAGCTTGGGCTGGCCATCGACTTCGCCAACTGCTCGTCGCGCGGCACGGCCTGCTACCAGTGGCTCGCCGCCAACGCCAGCCGCTTCGGCTACTACAACCTGCCGAGCGAGGCCTGGCACTGGAGCACCACCGGCAGCTGACGCCCCCGGGTGGGCCGCTACCGTCCGGAAACGTCACGGTAGGTCGTTCACCGAACACGATCCGAAGGCCCCAGTGTGCCCGGTCGTGGTGGTCTCAAACGCCGTCGGCAGCCCGTCAGGACAGAAATCTCGCAACTGCTGTTGCCAGTGTTGCTGGTGTTGCTCGTGTGGCAACCATGCTTGGCTGTAACCGGTGAGGCTGTTACGTTTCCATGACGACGCCGGCTGCCAGCTATCGCCGGCATGGAGGCAACTCGTGCGACGACGTCTAACAGCGGTGGTGGCCGCGGGCTTGGCTCTGTCCCTAGCCGCCCCGC
>JAAYZO010000102.1 GCA_012514865.1 Lentisphaerota bacterium
CGCATATGGTCCTCTACGGCGACCAGGATGTCCGCGAGGCGGTGGAGTTCGCGGTGTGCCGTCTGGGCGACGGCACGGCCGACGAGATGCTGGTGGCGGCCTACGAATCCGCCGAGGGCGAGGCCCTTCCGGATGGCCGTTCGGTGGCCCACGGCGCCGTGGCGCTGCTCCTGCGCCGGGCGGTCGCCGGGTCCGGCGCGCCGGCGGTCCTCGATGTCGAGCGCCTGCGGTCGCCGCCGCCGCCGGACACGACCGACGGCATGACGGCGGCCTTCGTGCGCCTGCTGGCGGCCGTCCTGGCCTGAGGGGGTATAGCCTCCGCGCCGGCAGTCCTCAGCGCGGCTTGAGCACGACGATCACCTTGCCGCCGGCCGGGTCGTCGAAGACCCAGGTCACCGGCTTGTCCTCGCGCAGCGACAGGCGGGTGCGCACCAGATCACGCTGGTTCTGCGAGACGCGCACCATGGCATTGCGGCCCTGGACCTCGGAGAGTTCCAGCCGGTAGCCCTTGCCGAGGGTGGCGGCGGCGCCGTCGCGGAAGGCGAGGTTCGACTCGCCCTCGAGGCGGAACGACTTCAGGCCGAGGTTCTGGAGGAGTGGCAGGACGTCCTGGAGTCGCGGCTCGGCCGCGCCGGCGTCGCGGCTGGCGGTGACGAGTCGCACCGAGACGCTCTCGGGGGCGGTCTGGGCCAGCACCGCTGTCAGGCCGAGCCAGCACAGGGCCGCCACCGCGGTTCGCAGAGTCTTCATGGTATGACGCTCCTCATGTCAGGGTGTCGACGATGCCACCCAGATCACCGTGCCGCCGTGCTCGATATCCTCGACGATCATCACGGAGCTGTACTCCGAGAAGACCTCGACCTCTTCGACCTTGGAGAGGGCCGTCGACGCCGGTGCGGGCGCCTGTGCCAGGCGTCCGGGGGTGACGGCCGACTGCAGCCAGGCCCAGACCAGGCCGGCGAAGACCACCGCGCCGAGGGCCCCCACGGCCCAGGGCCGCAGCAGGCCGACGCCGGCCGGCTGCCGGGCGGCCGCCGCGGACTCCTGGTGGGTCAGGGCGGCGCGAGCCCGGAAGTCCTGCCAGAAGCTCTCGGCGGGACGGGCCGCGGGCAGGGGCGCGGCCTGTCGCAGGGCCTGCCGGAGTGCCGTCTCATGGGGCCTTTTCATGAGGGTTCCTCCGCGTGTTGCAGCAGCTTGCGCAGGCGGTGTTTGGCATAGAAGAGCCGCGACATGACGGTGCCGATGCTGACGCCGGTCGCGGCGGCGACCTCCTTATAGCTCAGGCCGTCGACCTCGCGCAGGAGCAGCGTCGTGCGGTGGTCGGGGATGAGGTTCCGGAGGGCCTCGGCGAGCTGGCTGCCGAGGTCGAGTCGTTCGGCATGGCGGTCGGCGCCGACGGCGCGCTCGTCGGGCAGGCGTTCGAGCAGCGGCGTCGCCTCGGTGTCGGCGCTGTCGTCGTGCTGCAGCCGCTCGGCGTCGCGGCGGCGGCGGCGCAGGCAGTCGAGGGCGCAGTTGCGGGTGGCCGTGCACAGCCACGAGCGCAGCGCCGCGTCACCGCGGAACTGCGGGATAGCCTTCCAGACTTTCAGGTAGGTATCCATGACCACGTCCTCGCCATCGTCGGCACCCACCAGTCGGCAGGCGATGCGATGGAGCAGGGGCCGATGCTGCTCGAACACCGCGGCGAAGGCGTCGACATCGCCGCGGCGGGCCCGGTCCAGAAGCTGTTCGGTTGACTGGCTCATGCCGCCGGCTTCTGTTCTCGTGACAACGACCCCGCGGACCCCGCGGCCCGCGTTCCTGGCGCCGGGCCGGCGCCGCGCCGAGGCCGATCCGACGCCTCGACGCCACTGCTGATGACGACGGCCCGACGCGTTTTATTCATCGACGTCATCCGCTGACGGTGCTGACGGCCCGGGCGCCGGCGCGGCGGCGCCCGCCGCCGCTGTGGCCAGGCCGTGGACCAGGACGTGATGCGCCGCCCGCAGGGGCGGGTCCTGAAGCAGCCGCGCCGGCGCGGGCAGGGCGCGGCTGCGCTCGAGGGCGGCGCTGTCGAGGTCGGAGTGCACCTGCGGCTGCAGCCCGCGGCCATGCCAACTGCGGCCCTTGGGCGAGTAGATAGCGCCGGTGGTGAATTTCACGCGGTAGGTGTTCTGCAGGGTGAAGATGCGCTCCATGCTGGCCTTGCCGTAGGTCGGCGAGCCGACCAGGGTGGCGCCGCAGTCATCGGCCAGGGCCGCGGCCAGGATCTCGGCGGCGGAGGCGGTCTGCTTGTCCACCAGCACCGCCAGGGGCAGCGAGACGGTCGTCGTCGCGGCGCTGACGAAGTTGCTGATCTTGCCGCCGTGGCTGACCACGCGCATGATCGACTGGCCCTTGGGAAGGAACAGCTCGGCCGTCCGGAGGCCCTCCTGGAGCACCCCGCCGCCGTTGCCGCGCAGGTCGAGGATGAGGCCGGCGCAGCCCTGCGCGGTGAGCCGGGCGAGTTCCTCGCGGCAGCGCTCGCTGACGCCCTGCGAGAAGGCCTTGATGGCGAGATAGCCAATGCCGCCGGGGAACTCCTGCGCGAGCACATTCTGCAGGTGGAACTTCTCACGGCGGACGGTCAGATCCAGGACCTGCACATCACGGACGACGGTCAGGGCCACCGGGGTGTCCGGCTCGCCCTCGAGGAGGGCCGTGACCGCCGCCACGGTGAGGCCCTTGAGCGGCCGGCCGTCGATGCGCAGGATGCGGTCGAGGGGCTGGAGGATGCCCTCGCTGGGACCGCCGGGTGTGACCTCGCCGATGGTGAGGCTGCCGTCGTTGGGGTTGAAGGAGCTGCGGATGCCGATGGATTCGCGCAGGCCCTGGAGGGAGTCGCTGACGTCCTCGAACTGCTCCGGCCGCCAGATCGTCGCCAGGTCCGGGTGCTCGTTGGGGGAGAGGTGCCTGAGGAGGCCCCGGGTGGCGGCCCACCAGATGCTGGCGTCGTCGATGGCGTCGGTGTAGTAGTGCTCACGGACGAGGCTGACGACCTCCCGGAAGCTCGCTTCGGGGTTGGCGAAGTCGTGGTCGATGCGCACTGGGTAGAGCGGCGGTGGGCCCGCTGGCGTTGACGGTGTCGGCGGTGGCGGCGGCGGCTCGGCGGCGGTTGCGGGCAGCGCCGCCAGGGCGATCGCGGCCGCGATCACGACTGCGGCGCCGCGACGCCTCGACGGGTATCCTGGGGCCTTCGGGGACATCCTGAGAACCTCTCCTGCGCAGGGTGCTCCGGCACGCCGCCGTGGCTGTGCTCCTGAAAGCCATACTGCCGCAAGGCCGGCCCGTCAAGCCCCACGGCATGCCGTGGGGCCACGGAGCCGGGGCCGCGATGCGGCCCCGGGGGAGGGCCGTGGGGCTACGGAGCCGGGGCCGCGATGCGGCCCCGGGGGAGGGCCGTGGGGCTACGGAGCCGGGGCCG
>JAAYZO010000850.1 GCA_012514865.1 Lentisphaerota bacterium
ACGCCTGCCGAAGGAGTACCAGGGCCTGCCGAACGGGCATAACGGCTCGCACCAGTTCCTCGTGCATGACTTCGTCTCTGCCTGCGTCACGGGCAGGACTCCACCCAACAACGTCTGGGCCGCGGCCCGTTACCTCGTGCCCGGGCTCATCGCCCACGAGTCGGCGCGGCGCGGCGGCGTCCTGATGGACGTCCCGGACTTCGGCGGGCCGCCAGGACCTTGACCAGCCATGCGACCCAAAGGGTCGAGGGTCGGGTGTCGGGGGGATGAGTTCGGAGTTCGGAGTTCGGAGTTCAGAGTTCGGAGTTCGGAGTTCGCTTTCGGGCTTTGGGTTTCGGGCCTTGGGCGTTTGACGTTGAGCGTTCGGCGTTGGGCGTTTGCCCTCGGGCCTTGGGCGTTTGACGTTGAGCGTTCGGCGTTGGGCGTTTGCCCTCGGGCCTTGGGCGTTTGGCGTTGAGCGTTCGGCGTTGGGCGTCTGCCCTCGGGCGTTGAGCGTTTAACGTTGAGCTTTCGGCGGTGGGCGTTTGCCCCTCGGCCTCAGGCGTCCGGGGTCGGAAACTCGCCAGGAAAGCAGGGTTGTGGCGAACCGTCGTATGGACGAGCGCGGGCGGGCCCTTGCCGGCTCCGGCGTCGGGCCTCGGGCGGCCCCCATCCCGAGTGCCTCGGGCCTCGGGCGCCTCTCGACCCTCACCCCCCTGGTGACACCAACGGGAGATCGACGGCGGAGCCGTAAATCTCCCGTACAGCGGATTTTCGGTCACTGGCCGCTCCCGGCCAGTGACCGAACATCCGTCAGTAGGCGCCCTCGGCGCCGAGGATGGCCCGGCCGGTGCGCAGGAGGATGAAGAGGTCGAGCCAGACGGACCAGTTGCGGACGTAGAAGGCGTCGAGTTCGACGCGTTCGTCGAAGGCGATGGCATTGCGTCCGGAGATCTGCCAGAGGCCGGTGAGGCCGGGTCGCACGCGGGTGTAGAGCGAGAAGGCCTCGCCGTAGGCCGCGACCTCTGCGGCGACGATGGGCCGCGGGCCGACCAGGCTCATGTCGCCGCGCAGGACATTCCAGAGCTGCGGGAGTTCGTCGAGGCTGAAACGACGCAGGAGGCGCCCGACCGGCGTCACGCGCGGGTCGTGGCGGAGCTTGTGGCTGCGCTGCCACTCGGCGCGGGCCTCGGGATGCCGCGCCAGGTGCTCGGCAAGGACCGCGTCAGCGGCGCTGACCATGGTTCGGAACTTCCACATGCGGAACGGGCGGCCGTTGCAGCCGAGACGGGTCTGGCTGTAGAAGGCGGGTCCGCGTGAGGTCAGGCGGATGGCTGCGGCCAGGATGAGGATCAGGGGGGCGCCGAGAGCGAGCAGGGCCAGGCCGCTGACCAGGTCGGTGAGGCGCTTGAGGTGGCGTGGCAGGGGCAGGAGGAGATTCTGGCGGACCTCGAAGCCGAGGACGGTCTCGATGCAGCGTGAGCTGGCCCAGACGGCGGCGCCGCCGAGCAGGCCGGGCACGACCAGGATATGCTGGAAGGACTTCCCGATCGTCTCGATGAGGGCCAGGAAGTCGTGACGGGCCAGGCTGGGCGCCACGGCGATGGCGTAGGTCGCGCCGGCGCGGGCCAGGTGCGGCGCGGCCTCGGCGGGGGCCATCGGCCAGACGCCGCCGGCGGTCGCGGGCGCTGTGGCGGGGAGGGGCTCGCGGGTGACGACGGCGTAGGCTTTGAGGCCGTACTCCGGGTGGCGCTGCAGGACGCGCAGGACCTGCTGCAGGGCCTCGCCCTGGCCGAAGAGCACGCAGGCGGCGCCCCACCACGGCCGGCGTGACAGCCAGGCGCGCAGGCCGGCGCGCAGGCTGGGCAGCACGACCACGCTCAGGGCCCAGGCGATGAGGAAGACGGCGCGCGAGTAGTGCGTCGAGGTCTTGGAGAGGAAGGTGACCGCGGCGAGGAGCAGGTAGCAGGTCGTCGTGGCGATGGTGCCGCGGCGCAGCTCTTCGGCCGGTCCCAGGCCGGCGCCCGGGTAGAGCGCCACGCCGTGGTAGAGTCCGACGAGGTCATAGGCGAGGATGAAGAGGAAGAGGCAGGGCCAGAGTCGCAGATAGAAGACCGGGTCGTACTGGCCGCGCAGCCAGCGGTAGCCGACGACGGCGACCAGGCCGCAGAGGCTCAGCGCGGCCAGGTCGGCGGCCGCCAGGAGGAAGGCCGTGAGGCGCGGCCGGCACGGCGACGGCGCCGCCGCAGGCGAGGGTGGGCTGCCGGCGGAGGGCGGGCGCGGCGCGGCCGCGCCCGGCGCGTCGGAAGACGCGCCACCGCCGTCGCCCGGGTGTGACTGGCGCTGCTCCTGCATCGGCCCCCCTCGGGTTGTATCACCGCGGCCGGACCTTACATTAACCGCAGCGGAAGACGACTTCCGCCATGCCGGCCGTCAGGCCGGAAAGGAAACGTATCCATGGGCAAGATAGCCGTTGTTGTTCTGGTTGCCGGTCTGGTTCTGCTGATCATCCGTGGTTTGTGGCGGGCGACGGCGGTTCAGAAGGGCACCGGTTGCCCCTGCTGCGACAAGGTCCTCGGTCACGACCAGGACCACAGCCACGACCACGCCGCCGGGCCGTCCTGCGGCTGCGCCCCGTCTGCCGGCAAGGGCCCCTCGTCGCGCAAGGCCTGAGGGCTGTCGCCGGCCGCGGCTGCCGCGGCGGACGGCCCGGCTTCCGCGTTACGTGCCGCGCCCGGCGGGACGGCTCGCAGGACCGATCGCGGTGTGGTGCTGTCGCCGCCGCCGCGGCTCGTGGACGCGTTCGCGTCTGTGGACACTCGCGCTCCAGCGCACGTAGCGAGCGATCGTTCGCGCTGTTCCATCCGGCGCCCTCGCCGCGCCGGTCCCACGGGGACACCTACTCACGCGTCGCGCCGGTGCTCTCTCGCGCGGCCGTCTGCCGCCGCGCCCGCTGGAACTCCTTCAGGCCATCGCGGAAGGCCGCCTCGATGGCGGCGATGTCGCGGTCTTCAGGCAGGCGCGGTCCGTAGCGCAGGGCCTCGTAACGCCGGCAGGCCTCCGCCAGGATGGGGCTTTCCAGACTCGGGCAGGCCTGCCGGAGCCACCGTGACAGGGCCTGCGGGGTCAGGCGTGGCGGCAGGTCCCGGTCGCGCCGTCCCAAGGCATGGAGGAGCCGCTCGAAGGCTCGGCAGAGGCGTTCCCGCGGCGCCGGCAGGGCCTCGGCGCCGCGGCGGTGCCGCCGGCGGTGGAGCCATCGTCGTGCCAGGAGTGCCAGGGCCAGGACAGCCAGGGGCAGCCCGATCGGGTTCAGGAGCAGGGCCATCGCCAGGCGTGCCAGGCCTGCCGCCGCGGCCACGATCGCCTCGGCGATGGTGCCGCGCTTCATCAGGGCCAGGACGTGCTGCCACGAGAGCCTGAGCTGCTGCAGGGCCGCGTCCAGCATCCCGGCCTGCCGGTCGCCGTCGGGCAGGCCGCTTGCCGGGGTCATCTCGACCATCACCCAGGCCTGCGCGGCCGCGTCGTAGGCCTCGGCCCAGGCGTGCAGGTCGCCCAGGCGGGCGATCCAGACACCATCCCGGAGGCGTTCCTGGCAGACCAGGCCGGTGACATAACGCGCCGGCAGGCCGCGGCTGCGCAGGAGGAGCACCGCGGCGCTGGCGAAGAGCTCGCAGTGGCCGCGGCGGCGCTGCTCGAGGAACTGCCGCAGCGGGTCGGCGCCGGTGGGGTCCGGCTGGGTGTCGAGGGTGTACTCGAAGTCCCGCGAGAAGAACCCGGCGAGGGCATCCAGCGCGGCCGGCAGGCCGGGCGCGGCGTCGGCGAAGATGGCGTTGGCGAGGCTGTCGAGGGGCGCGCGCAGGTCTGTCGGGACCTCGAGGTAGGGGGTTGTGTCCGGCGGCGGTCGTGGGCCGGGGTAGGGGCGGTCGGGCGTGTCGGCGTCGGCCTGGAGGCTGTAGCCGACCTGGCGTTCCCACTCGGTCGGGATGACCTCGCCGTCGGCTGTGCCTGCGAGGTTGTCGGCGAGCAGCTCGAAGGTGGTGGCTGATCCCGGTGCCAGGAGGACCTCGCTGCGGAACTGGTTGGTGGGGTAGAGGTGCATGGCGACGGTGTCGTCGCGCCGTCCGGCGCGGTCCGCCTCCTCGCGGTGAAAGAGGGTGGTGGTAAGGCGTCCGCCGGGCTGTTCGGCGGGCATCGGCTGGGAGGTGGCCTCGGCGCTCCAGCGTCCGGACTGGTAGCGTGTATAGACGCGGCCGCGGAGGTAACCTGGTGGGCGCGGGCTGAAGGCGCGCAGGGCCACCACCGCGTCGGCCTCGCGATGCTGGGGTACGGTGCGCCAGAGGTCGACATCGCGGCCGAAGATGACCTGGGAGCGTCGTCCGAACTGGGCCTGCAGGAGCTGGCCCAGGCCCATCTGCCAGAAGGAGACCACCGGGCGGGCGCCGGCGCGCAGGGCCAGGACGCCCGCCAGGGCCGCGGCGAGGAGCACCGCGACGATGGCGGCACGCAGGACGCGCCGCGGTCGGACGGCGCGCGGGCCATGCACGTAGGGCGCCCGCGCCATCAGCGGGATGCAGGCCAGGAGCTGCACCGCGACGCCGGCGCCGTAGAAGACATGCAGGTGGACATCCCAGCGCGTCGGGATGGGCAGGCGCTGGTGGGCCACCTGGAAGTCCATGCAGTTGCCGGACATCACCATGGCGAGCAGGCCGAGGCCGATGACGGCGGCGACATTGCTGTCGCGCTGGTCGAGGAAGGTGATGGCGACGGCCAGGAAGAGTATGGGCGGAGTGTAGACGTGGGCGGGTATGAGGAAGAAGCGCTTGTCGTCGATGGGGAAGACCTGCTGCGAGAGGACGGCGAGCACGGCGGCGCTCAGGCCGGTATAGACGAAGCTGCGCGTGGTGCGTTCGAGGGGCCGCGGCAGGCAGGCGGAGAAGGCCAGGCCGGCCGCGG
>JAAYZO010000103.1 GCA_012514865.1 Lentisphaerota bacterium
ACAAGACCCTGCGCATCCTCTCCAAGGGTGCCGACTCGATCTGGGCTCACGTGAACCCCTGAGGTAAGCCGCCGCGGGCCTCGCGTCGAGCCCGCTCTTCCACGAGTCCATCCGGCACCGCCGTGCGTTGCCGCCCGGCGGCCCTTTGGCCGTCGGCGTGTTTGCCACGCCGGGGTGCCCGCACAGGAGTGAACGCATGTCCGAGCCGTTGACGACGATCATTGTGGGCGCCGGCCACCGCGGCGTCCTCTACGCCAGCTACGCGAGCGCGCATCCGGAGGAGCTTCGTGTGGTCGGCGTCGCCGATCCCGATCCCGTCCGCCGGGAGGCGGTCCGGCAGCGCTTCGGGATCGCCCCCGAGAACTGCCTCGGCAGCGCTGCCGAACTGGCGGCACGCGGCCGCATCGCCGACACCGTCATCAACGGCACCATGGACGCCGATCACGTCACGACCACCCTGCCCCTGCTCGAGGCCGGCTACGACGTACTGCTCGAGAAGCCGATCTGTCCGACCCAGGCCGAGCTGCTGCAGCTCCTGCAGACGGCGCGCCGCACCGGCCGGAGGGTCTGCGTCGGCCACGTCCTGCGCCATGCGCCCTTCTACGCCGAGATCCGCCGCCGCGTCGCCGCCGGCGAGATCGGCGAGCTGATCACGGTCAACACCACCGAGCGCGTCAGCTACCACCACATGGCGGTGGTCTTCGTGCGCGGCAAGTGGAATCAGAAGGCAACCAGCAACCCGATGCTGATGAGCAAGTGCTGCCACGACCTCGACCTCATCGCCTGGATGAAGAGCGGCGTGCGGCCGCAGCGCGTCGCCAGCCTCGGCGGACGCATGCACTTCCGCCCGGAGAAGGCCCCCGACGGCGCCGGCACGCGCTGCCTGGTCGACTGCCCCATCGAGCGCGACTGCGCCTACTCGGCCCGCAAGCACTACCTCGAGCAGAACCGCTGGGGCACCTACGTCTGGCACTGCCTGGAACACCTCGGCCAGCCGACGATGGACGACAAGATCCGCTCGCTCTCGACCGACAACCCCCACGGGCGCTGCGTCTGGAAGTGCGATAACGACGTCGTCGACCACCAGTCGGTCATCGTCGAGTTCGCCGATGGCTGCGTCGCCAGCCATACCCTGACCACCGGCACCGCCAAGCCCTGCCGCACCATCCACCTCGTCGGCACCAAGGGCGAGATCGAGGGCAGCGTCGAGGATGGCAGCTTCGTCGTGCGCTTCCCCGACGCCCGACCCGGCCACGAGTTCACCGAGACACCGGTGGACCTGAAGGTCTCGATGGACATGCACGGCGGCGGCGACCTCCGCCTCGTCGGCGACTTCCTGCGGGTGGTGCGCGGCGAGCGCCCCTCGCTGTCGACGACCCAGTTGGAGGACTCGGTCTATGGCCACCTCATCGGCTTCGCCGCCGATGTCGCCATGGAGGAGAGGCGCGGCGTCGAGATCGCCGATATCGGCGGCCGCTGAGACGCGTCGCCTGCGCCGGCGACCGCGCCGCGGCAGAGACCCGCTGGGACGACACGGCCTTCGGTGAAGGACGGGAGGAGGCAACACCGTGAATCCGCGCTGCGCCGCAGCCGCCATGGACGCCATCGCCGAACTGCGACATCCTCGGCTGGATTACCGCACCCCGGAGGCGCGCCGTTTTGCGGCGCGCTGGCGACCCTTTCTGGCGCAGGTCGTCTTCCCCGGCTGCGTGGCACTCGACCTCGGCTGTGGGGCAGGAAAGTGCACCTTCGACCTTGAGCAACTGGGAGCACGAGCGGTAGGCATCGACTGCTCGCCCGGCATGATCAGCCTGGCCCGGGAGATCGCTCAAGACATCGGCAGTTCCGCTGAGTTCCACGTCGGCACATTCCAGGAACTGCCCTTCGCACCGCACAGCTTCGACCTGGTGTGGTTTCCCCAGAACATCATCGAGTGCTCGTATGAGGAGGTGGACCGGATCGCAATGCAGCTGCGGACCATCCTGCGTCCGAAAGGCGCCTTCTGCCTGGCGATGCGGGACGGCATGGAGAACCACGGCGACGGGGGCGCGTTCGACCAACTGACTGGCAACAGAGTGTCAGCGGTCGATGCCGAGGGCCGCTTCCCCTACGAGGTTACCTTCTGGACCGTCGCCTTCGCCCGGTTCGTCGTCTCGAGGCACCTCGACTTCGACCGCATCGAGCCCGCCGCGTCCGGAAGACACGTCCTGGTCTTCCGGCGGCCTGAGCGTACATGACGGGAGCGGCGCGATAGCGGCGAGTCTGCCAGGCCTGACTCCAAAGGTCGCCATGCACCCACAGGTCAGCGTTGTCGAATCCTAGCCTGACCTGTTCACGCGCCGCACGGCGGCCCGTGAACAGGCCACCCTTCGGGCTGCGACGCGAGGCACTTCCGGCCTCGCGCTCAGGTCCGGGCCCGCGGAAGCGGTGCGACTCGGCCTGTGTCGGAACCTGCGGCGCAAGTGGACTGCGAGCGCGGCGTCCGCGCGACGCCGCTGCTCCAGGTCAGCGGCCCCACCAGAGCTTCGAGTTGCCCTCGAGGCCGACATCGGCCTCGAGCTTGGCGCGCTGGATTGACTCGGCATGGCCATCCATGAAGCCAGTCACGTCACTGCTGGTGTGGCGCAGGGGCAGGCGGGCCGACCCGCTCTGGCCGTAGTTCGGGTCGCTCGGGTAGGTATTCAGGTAGTAGGAGGGATAGACCAGGTAGAAATCGCCGTCAGCGAACCAGATGGTCTGGCTGGGCTTCTTGATCTGACCGAGGGTGAGGCGGTAGTAGTAGTGCGTCACCCAGTAGTTCATGCCGTAGCCGAAGGCGCTGTCACGGGAATCACGGGTGAAGACTCCCGTCTGGTGCGAGGGGCAGGAGTAGACCTCTTCGGAGTTGATGTACGGGTAGATGTCGTCGGGCCAGACCTTGTAGTTCGTGGGCGGGTAGTTGGTGCTGCGGGTACCGGAGATGTGGCCGAAGAGGACGTCCTTGCTGTCCTGGGTATACATCAGCCCTGCCAGCGTGAGCTGCTTCATGTTGTTGACACAGGAGATGGTGCGGGCCTTCTCCCGCGCCTGGGACAGCGCCGGCAGCAACATCGCCGCCAGAATGGCGATGATCGCAATCACCACGAGCAGCTCGATCAGCGTGAATTGTCGTGTCGACCTCATGCTCATCCTCCTCAGGGTTCTGCGGTTTATGCCTCCAAGACCGCCGCCGGAACACACCGACAGCGCCTTCGGCTTGTCTATACAAGTGTAGCCCCGCGCCTTGCACAAGAAAAGGCCCCGCGGCGCCAGCATGTCTTTTTTTGACGATCGCCTTGAAGCCGCCGGGATTGGAGCCGACGGCCGGTCTGCCCGGCCATGGCAGTGCCGGGACACCGCCGTTACAGCGCCGCCGGCAACGCCGTCTCTCTCCGGCTGCGGCGCCGCCGAGCCTCGCGCGGGTTGCCGTAAGGACCCGCGCGAAGCTACAGTGGGCCTGTGCACGGGCTGTGCCCACAGGCAGAGGAGGTCCGCCGTGAAATCCGCATCGCTGACGAGCCGGGAGCGAGTCCGCCTGGCGCTGGAGCACCAGACGACGGACCGCATCCCGGTGGCGATGGTCTGCGCCGGTGTCAACGCGCCGGCCCGGGCGGCACTGGCGGATCTCCTGAAACGCGAGCGCGGCCTGTCGGTCGAGGCCTACCTCGACGACCGGCTCGACGTCGCCGGGATCGCGCCTCCATACCGGGGACCAGCCCTGCCGCCCGGGCAGGACATCTGGGGCGTGACGCGCCAGCCCGTGAGCTACGGCCCGGCATGCTACAGCGAGATCGCCGTCTACCCGCTGGCGGGAGCCACTTCGACGGCCGACCTGGAGGCCTACCCCTGGCCTACGACAGACCTCTTCGACTACGGCGCCATGCCGGCGCTGGTCCGGCAGACGCAGGCCCGCGGCGAGCGTTGCCTGATGATTGCCAATGCCAACATCTTCGAGTCCGCGTGGTACCTTCGCGGCTTCGAGCGGCTGTTCATGGATTTCATCGACAACCCCGATCTGGCTCACGGCATCCTCAGCCGCGTGGCACGCTTCCACATGGCGCACTTCGAGCGGCTGCTCTCGGCGGCGCCGGGTGAGATCGACCTGGCCTTCACCGCCGACGACATCGGCGGCCAGAACGGCCTGCTGATGTCGCTGCCCATGTGGGAGGAGTTCATCAGGCCGTACCACGCGCGCCTCAACGACCTGATCCACCGTTTCGGGGTGCGCGTGATCTATCACAGCGACGGCGCCGTCATGGAAGCAGTGCCAGGCCTGGTGGCTATGGGCATCGATGTCCTCCAGGCCCTGCAGTTCGATGCCGCCGGCATGGACCCCGTCGCCCTCAAGCGCGACGTCGGCGACCGGCTCTGCTTCGAGGGCGGCATCAGCGTGCAGACGACCCTGCCCTTCGGCACGCCCGACGCGGTTCGCGCCGAGGTCCGCCAGCGCATCGACGTGCTGGGCCGCGACGGCGGCTACATCCTCGGCCCGGCCCATGCCATCCAGGCCGGAACGCCCCCCGAGAATATCCTGGCCATGTTCGACACCGCCCGGGATTACTACCCGCACCGCTAGCCGGGATGATTCGCGAAGCGCGGATGCTTCGCTCACAATCCACGTGCGCCGCACTGCGACGCGGCGCCAGTTTCGACGCGCGTCGCTACGCGCCTCTTGCTCAAGGCTAGCCCTGAGCAAGAGGCCGCAAGTGCCTCGCGTCGAAGCCCGAAGGGTGACCTGTTCAAGAGCCGCCTCGCGGCGCGTGAATAGGTCAGGTCAGCCGGGATTCTCCGCGCCCGCATGGCGCCGCATGAGGGGGCAAGGCTGGGCGCAGCGTCGCGGCATGGCCCTCAGCCCAGAGCCGCCGACGGCATCGCGCCCGGCGTCAGGCCGCGGTCCATCACCCCGACGAACTGCTCCTCGATCTGACGGCGCACCGCCTGGCTGTCCAGCGCCACGCCGAGCAGACGCGAGATCGTCATCTGGTTCGAGAAGTAGAAGTAGGTCGTCGAAAACAGCACCAGGAGGTAGGTCGTGAAGTCCACCTCGGGGCGAAAGACGCCGCGGCGCTGGCCCTCGGCATAGAGCCCGCCGAGGTGCGCGATGTAGGCCGCCCGCAGACGCTCCCAGTCCTCGCCGTGCAGGCTCTCGCCACCGTTGAGGTTCTCCCAGCATAGGAGCCGCCAGAAACGCGGGTTGTCCTCGTGGATCGCGAAGAACCGGTCCACGATCCGACCGGTCATCGCCCCCAGATCGGCCGGGGTCAAGCTGAGAAGATCCTCGTCATGCGCCACCTCGGCGTAGACCGCGATCAGTACCTCGCGGTAGAGGTCGCGCTTCGAGCCGAAGTACGCATAGAGCCGCTGCCGGTTCACACCCGCCGCCGTGGCGATGTCACCGACGCTCGTCCCGGCAAAGCCGCGCTCGGCAAAGAGGTCGCCCGCCACCTGGAAGATACGCTCGCGCGTCGCCCGCGCCCGGGC
>JAAYZO010000851.1 GCA_012514865.1 Lentisphaerota bacterium
ACTCGGTCACCCTGGAGGGGTGCCAGATCGTAGCCGGGGGTCGCGCGCAGCCCGACCCCCGGAAACGCGGATTGCACGCCATGCACCCTGGAGGGGTGCCAGAACCGGACTTTCAAACAGCCCTGCGAAGACGTTGCCGGCGAGGACCCGCGAACCATGGCTACCAACGAACGGCTCTACCTGCTCAAGACGGTCGACGGCGACGAGTACGGCCCCGTCGACCAGGAGTGCCTCATCCGCTGGGCTGAGAACGGCCGCATCACGGCCTACTGCCAGATCCGCAGCACCCTGATCGCGCGTTGGGAGAATGCCTGCGAGGTGCCCTTCCTGCGCGAGATTCTCCTGAAGGCGGTGGCCGCGGAGGCGGTGACGAAAGCGTCGTTCTGGTCGCGGGTGAAGCAGCGTGCGACGATGCGTGCGACCGAGGCGGTGGCGGTGACCGGCCTGCACGAGGTGCGTCCGGAGGACTTCCAGGCGGCGCCGCTGGGCCTGCGCGTGGCGGCCGGGGTGGTCGACGGTGTGGTGCTGATGCTCTGGGCGGTGGCGCTGTTCCTCGTCTTCGCGCTGCTCTACGCGCGCCGCATCATGGACGCCGACAGCGCCTTCTACCTCGGCCTGGTGGTCGGCTACAGCCTCGCTCTGCTTGGCTTCGCCTGGATGCTGGCCAACGCCGGCCAGACCCCCGGACAGCGCTTCTGGGGCATCATCCTGATCCGGCGCAACGGCGAGCAGTTCTACCTCGGACGAGCCTATGCCTACGGAGTGCTGACGGCGCTCTTCGGACTGTTCTCGCCGCTGGTCATGTTCATCGCCGGGTCCCATCGGTCCCTGCAGGAGATCCTGACGGGCACCCGCATGGTCAAGGTCAAACTGATCGGCAAGCGGCGCTGACGCCGCCGGGGGCAGTGGATTCCTGTGCCTAGAGATGTCTCAGAGAGCCCCTCCCGGCGTCGGCGCGGTTCGCCGTTGCTGTTCGGCCATGTCCTGCGCGAGTTCATGGTGCCGCTGGTCTGCTGTCTGCTTGGCTTCACGGCGCTGTTCCTGTTCAACTCGGTCTTCGACGACATTCCCGACTTCCTGCGGCGTCCGGCGACGGCCGCGGGCGGGCCGTCGTGGGAGGTGCCGCTGTATTTTGTCCTGACGCAGCCGGCCAATCTGCTGAATGTGCTGCCGATGTCGGTGCTGCTGGCCGGGAGTTTCCTGATCAGCCTGATGGGCAAGCACCACGAGCTGGTCGCGGTGCGCGCCGCCGGCATCTCGCTGACGCGCATGGCGCTGCCGATCTGGCTGGTCGCGGCGGCGCTGTGCGGAGTCTCGTTCGTCATCGGCGAGTGGGTCGTCCCCGAGTGCACCGCCCGGGCCCAGGACATCCGCGAACGCTGGACCAGCTCGCGGACCCGCCTGCGCCGACAGGCCAGGCTGGTCTACCACAGCCGCGAGACCCGACGCGACTGGTTCTTCGAGACCTTCGACGCCGAGGCCGTCCACGCCGGCGTCTTCGTCAAGCAGTTCACCCTCGACGACAGCATCGACTGGGAACTCCGGGCGGCCCGGGCCCGCTACGCCGACGGCATCTGGGTCTTCGAGGACTGCGAGGTGGTGCCCTTCGACCCCACGACGCAACTGCCGCTGGAGGACCAGGCCCAGCGCCAGGCGGCCTGGCCGCGGCCGGACCTGACCGAGACGCCCGACCGCATCGTGCATCAGGTGCGCCCGGTCGAGGGCCTCTCGGTGCGTCAGATCCGTGCCACGTTGCGGGCCAATCCCGACCTGCCGCCGCAGGTGCGGGCATCGCTGCGCAGCACCATCGGCTTCCGCCTGAGTTTCAGCCTGGCCTGCCTGGTCGGCGCGCTGTATGGCGTCGGCCTGTCAGTCACGCGCGAACGCGGCAGCGCCATGCGCGGCTTTGCCTATGCGGTCGGCCTGATGGTGGCCTACACCATGGTGGCGCAACTGGGCCTCGTGCTGGCCCGCAAGGGCCTCGGTCCGCCGTGGCTGGGGTCGGTGGTGCCGACCCTGGCCTTCCTGGCCGCCGGGGTCGTCATCATGCACCGCCGGCGCTGAGATCCCGGCCGGCCGCGGTTCGGAGGTGCGAGGGTGAGTGACAGACCGGAACACGACGCCGCCGCGCCGGCCGAGGTGCCGTCGCGGCAGGCCTTCTCGAAGGACGACCTGGCGCGCGCCGCCCGTCGCCGCCTCGAGCAGGCCGCCGCTCCGCCGCCGCGCCGCCGTCGCCCGCCGCGCTGGCGCCTGGTGCTCTGGGGCTTCGAGGCCGTCGTGCTCCTGGCCGTGCTCGAGGCCTTCGTCCTGCGGCCCTGGTGGCAGCGCCGCCATGCCGCCGCGGCAGTGCCGGTCAGCCCGGCCATCGCCCGCGAGCCGGCGCCGGTCGTCGGTGCCGCGGCGCCGGCGCTGGCCGGCCTGACCGAGGTGGTCCCGGCCTTCCTGGCGCCCCTCGAGGGCCTCGCCGAGGGCAGCGCCACCATGCGCGCCGCTCAGCTCGCCTACAGCCGTGACACCCGCCTGCCCATCGAGGTCCGCAACAGCCTCGGCATGCGCTTCCGCCTGGTGCCCCCCGGGACCGCTATCCTCGGCAGCCCCGCCGACGAGCCCGGGCGCGGTGACACCGAGCTGCAGCACGTCTTCGTGGCCATGGAGCCCTTCTACCTGGGCGCCTGCGAGGTCACGCAGGCCGAGTGGTCTCAGCTCATGCCCGCGAACCCGTCGCGCTACAGCGGTCCGCAACGCCCGGTCGAGGAGGTGACCTGGTACGAGTGCCAGCGCTTCCTGACGGCCCTCTGCCAGCGCGAGGGCGTGCCGGAGGGCACCTATCGCCTGCCCAGCGAGTCCGAGTGGGAGTATGCCTGCCGGGCCGGCACCGCCACCGCCTACTGCTGCGGCAGCGACCCGCGGTGTCTCGATGCCTTCGCCATCCATGGCGACAACGGCGGCAGCGGCACCACCGACGTCGGCCTCAGACGGCCGAACGCCCTCGGCCTCTACGACCTCCACGGCAATGTCTGGGAGTGGTGCCTGAACCGCTTTGCGCCGTATCCGAACGACACACGCCCGGCCGATCCGGAGTACGAGTCGTGGCGCTGCCTGCGCGGCGGCAACTGGTACGTGCCGCCGGTGGACTGCCGTTCGGCCGGACGCAACCGCCTGCCGCCGACCTCCAAGGGCAACATGCTCGGCTTCCGGGTCCTGCGGCGCATCGACCTGCCGGCGCCGCCCGCACCGCCGGCGGCGCCGCCGGCGCCAGCGCCTGCGGCGCGTTAGCCTGACCGATTCGCGCGCCGTATGGCGGCTCGTGAACAGGTCACCCTTCGGGCTGCGACGCGAGGCACGTGCGGCCTCTTGCTCAGGGCTAACCTTGAGCAAGCGGCGCACCGCGACGCGCGTCGAATCGTGCGCCGCAACGAGTTGCGGCGCAAGTGGATGGATCGCGAAGCATCCGCGCTTCGCGACCAATCCAGGTTAGCCTGGATGGCCCGCGAAGCCTACTGCTCCGCTCAGAGAGATTCCCTCGCGCCGCCGGCCACTCGTGTCGAGAAAAGGGGCGCGGTGCCGTCGGCGCCGTGGGCGGCTCGTGGACGCGTTCGCGTCCGTGGACACTCGCCCTTCTATGTGGGCCGTCAAGGTGCTGCGCTGCTTTTCTGTTCTCTTGCCTTCCCTGCTCCTCAGTCTGAAGGCTCCCGTGCCCTGCGTTCAGAGCTTGGGGCCAGATTCTCGGG
>JAAYZO010000852.1 GCA_012514865.1 Lentisphaerota bacterium
CGGCGTTCCTGGCAGCGCCGCGCCGCCCCGAGGAGCTCGTTCAGCTCGCGGCGGCCGAGGTGCTGGCGCTGGCTCTGGGCCTGACGCTGCAGGGTCTCCAGGAGGAACTGCTCGGTGCGGCAGTCCGGGCAGGACTGGCAATGCTCACGCCAGGCCGAGGCCTCGGGGCTGCCCAGGCCGGCACGCAGGGCGCGCTCGCGGAGTTGGTCACACCTGCGTTTCATGCCGTCTCCACATCTGACGCAGGACTTCAACGGCACGATGCATGCGCCACAGGGCGGTGCCCTGCGGGATGTCCAGAATCTGGGCGATGTCCTTGAAGGGCACGTCGCCATCGATGCGCAGCTCGACGACGTCGCGGAGGTCCTTGGGCAGCTCGCCGACGAGCCGTCGGACGACCTCGACGTCATTGCGATCCTGGAGTGACGACAGCGGGTCGCCGTCGTCGCGGACCTCGGGCAGGTCGGTGTCCTGCTCGTGGATCTCGAACTTGCGGCGCCGGCGTTTGTCGATGGCGAGGTTACGGGTGACGCGGAAGAGCCACGGCCCGATGCTGTCGCAGATGAGCACGCGCGGCGGCTTGTTAATCAGCTTCAGGAAGACCTCCTGGCAGACATCCTTGGCGAGGTCGACCGAGCCGAGGTAGCGGGTCGCGTAGGCGACCAGCCGGGTCTCGTACCGCACGAAGAGCTCTTCGAAGGCGGCGGTGTCGCCGTCGCGCATCCACTTGACCAGGCGCTTGTCGGTGACGCCGTCGAGGCACTGGCCGTCGACGCGGTCCAGCACCAGGGCGCCGGCGGTCTCGTCGATAGCCACGCTGTGCTGTTCCATGTCGTGATCCTGCCGCATTGCCACCTCGCCTGACTCTTCATGCTCCAAGACGCACGACCCAACCGCTCTATTGGGGCGACGCTGCCGGCCGCCACCAACGTCCCGCAGACACCTCACGCCCGCCAGGCGGTACGCGGCGGGCTGTCAACGGAGCCGCGAACGGCCCCTCGAGGCTCTTGGACACGCCTCAGACCTCAACGCTCCATCCGAAGACGTCGGGGGCATCGCCGACCTGCAGGGCCGTGTAACGCCGGTAGAGCTTCTCGAGCACCGGCCCGCAGCCCTGCCGCGGCCCGACGCGTATGACCTGCTCACCGCGGACGATCTCGTTCACCGGGGTGATCACCACGGCCGTGCCGCAGGCGGCCACCTCGGCGAACTGCGGCAGCTCCTCGAAGGCCACCGGGCGGACCTCGACGGCCAGGCCCTGCTCGCGGGCCACCGCCTGCAGGCCGTCGTTGGTGATGCTCGGCAGGATGCTGCTGCTGGCGGCCGTGACGTAGCGGCCGTCGTGGGTGATGGCGATGAAGTTCGACGTGCCGAACTCCTCGATGTAGCGGTGCTCGCGGGCATCCAGGTAGAGCTCGACCGGGAAGCCCATCTCATGGGCGACATGATGCGGCTCGAGGCTGGCGGCGTAGTTGCCGCCGACCTTGACCTGGCCCAGGCCGTGCGGGGCGGCGCGGTCGTAGTCGTCCAGGACCACCGCCCGCACCGGCGTCAGGCCGCCCTTGTAGTAGGCGCCGACGGGGGTGACCAGGACGATAAAGGCGTACTCCTTGGCCGGGTTGACCCCGATCTGGGCGCCGGTGCCGATCAGCAGCGGTCGCACATACAGCGAGCCGCCGCTGCCGTAGGGCGGCACGAACTCGCGGTTGGCCGCAACGACCCGCCGCACCGCTTCGATGAAGAGGTCCTCGGGGACCTCGGCCATGCGGGTGCGACGCGCGCTGGCCGCCAGACGGCGGGCGTTCGCCTGCGGGCGGAACAGGCGGACCTTGCCATCCTTGCAGGTGAAGGCCTTCAGGCCCTCAAACGCAGCCTGGCCGTAGTGCAGGGCCGTCGCCGCAATGTGCATCTTCAGATAGGGCTCCGGCACCAGCTCGCCGGCATCCCAGCGCCCATCGCGCCAGACGTGGCGGATGTGGCAGTGCGTGTCCATGTACTGAAAGCCCAGGCTCGCCCAGTCGATCTTCATGCGTGGAACCTCAAACAGCCTCAGTTGCAGCAGCCCGGGACACAGGCCCAGGCCAAACAACGTAGCATACCCCGCGGCCGGCCGGATGGCAAGGCCGGCGGATGGCGGCCCCTACGGCGCGGCGCCGATCACGACCTGGTCCTCGCGGGCGCGCAGCGACAGCCCCAGGGCGTCGTTGCCGGCGGTGTGGTCGACGGCGTCCGCGCCGCGCCGGACGGCCTGCGGCGGCCGCGGCCACCACAGGCGCACGGCCCCGCCGGGGCCGGCGCTGTCGACGCGGCCGCCGTCGGGCGTGATCGCCGCGGCGATCGTCATCGCGGCGTCGGCCTGGACCAGGGCATGGCCGCCGTTCTCGAGCTGGGTCGCGCCGACCGCCAGCCAGGCGCAGGGACGCCCCGCGGCATCGCGCCGCACCGCCGCGACCGTGCCGTCGCAGCGCAGACTGCCCAGGCTCATGGGCCCATCCTGGCCCGGCCGCGCGAAGGCGACCTCGGCCTGGGAGCCATCCGGGAAGTGCAGGCGGACGCCGCGGCCGGTCGCGGAGTCGAGGGCCTCGGCGCGCGGGCGCTGCTCGTCCTCGCCGGCGCGCGCCGGGGTGAGGACGGTCAGGAAGACGCCCGTGGTGTCGGGCTCCGGCGTGGCCGCGGTGAGGTGCCACTGGTTGCTGAAGGTGCGGTCCGGCGGCCAGGCCACCGGCGTGTCGAACTGGTCGGTCTGGGTGAAGGCCAGGGCCGGCGGCATGAGGAACTCCGCCCGCAGGCTGGCCTTGGGCCGGCGGATGGTGACGGCGCGCGCCGCGGCGTCGACCGCCATTTCGTCGAGGGCGTGGAGCCAGTACTCGAAACGCCGCGGCGTCGCCGACGCCAGGTCGTCGAGCATGACGACGAGCCCGGGGCGCAGATGCACGACCCGGCGCACCGCCCGCGTCAGGAGGTCGCCGTAGGCGGCGCTGGCATCGCCGGCGACGTAGTCGAAGCCCTCGCCGTGGATGAAGCCGGTGATGCGTCCGCGGGCCTCGTAGCCGCGCTGCTGGCCCTGGCCGCCGTCGACGGTGATGCCGCACTTGGCCTTGGTCTGGCGCGTCCACTGGGCATGGTGTGCCGAGCCGTAGTAGTTGTAGTGCCCGCTGGCGATGGCCAGGGCCTCGCCGTAGGCCTCGAGAACGAAGCAGTTGTGGTCGTTGTGGCCATGCGAGACGGCCCCCAGCGGCGCTGAGCGCAGGCTGAAGGCGACGTCGTCCTCGGCCTGGCCGAAGGCGCTGTGCAGGCAGGCCAGGCCGGCCTGCTCGAAGAGCCGCGACGAGGGCATGTCCAGCGGCGGCCGGCCGACCAGGGTGTCGTCCTTGAGGACCACTCCGAGGATGCTCTGCCCGCCATCGCGGCCGAGGCTGTCGGCATACCAGCGCTGGCGCGGCTCCTGATTCAGGGTGCTGAACCAGTACATCAGCTCCGCCGAGCGGCTCGGGGCGAACTGCGAGCCGTCGCCGAAGGGCGCCATCTGCGAGTAGGGCGGCGTCAGGTAGAGGTAGTACCACGGCGTGTTCCGGAAGAACGCCCGGCGGCTGAGGTCGATGCCGGTGGCCTCGCGCAGGGCCACGACCGCGTGCAGGCCGAAGCTCATGTAGGCCGACCAGTAGCCCGGGCCCTCATTCCAGCCGCCGTCATCGCCGCCCCAGGCCGGATAGACGCCCCAGTAGATCTGGGTGACGTAGTCCAGCCAGGTGCGCGCCTCGGGCCAGTCGGGGAGGAAGGCGATCGCGGCCTCGCCGAGGAAGCCGAGGATGCGCCCGGCGTGGCTCTCGTAGGGGTTGTTCTCATAGGGCTTGCGGCGCAGGAGCTCGAAGAAGTCGGCGGCGCGCTGGCGCATGCACGCCTCGATGCCGGCACGCTCGGCCGGGGTGAACAGGTCCCAGGTCCAGTCGTAGGCGCGGCAGCCGCGCATCATGATCCACATCGCCGGCTCGTCGTTGTGGAAGACGCCGGTACTGCCGCGCGGGTCCCAGGCGACGAAGTGCAGCAGCCGCCGGCGGGCTTCGTCGCCGCAGGCCGCGTCGCCGCTGAGGAGGTAGGCCAGCGCTGCGGTCTCCATGCGGTCCATGGGCTGACGCGTCGTGCGGATGAGGGTCGCGTAGGCGCGCGTGCGCTCATCGCCGCCCCTGGGCAGGAAGGCGGGTTCGGGGATGATCTCCTCGCCGGCGAAACGCGCCACCGCGGCGACCAGGCTGTCGGCGGTGCCCTTCAGGTCGCCCTCGCGGGCGCGCCGGCGCAGGTCCGCCAGGCGCCGTGCCGGGACGAACAGCCGCGGCCGGGCCGGGTCGACCTGCAGGGCCTCGCGGCCGGGGTAGGCCCACGGCGCGGCCCCCGGCGGCACGGTGAAACGCCGCGGGCGGCTCCAGACGGTCGGTACGCCGTCGAGGTCGACGCCGTAGCGCCAGTACCAG